>NZ_LGHM01000019.1 GCF_001908185.1 Bradyrhizobium sp. AS23.2 | reverse complement strand
CCGATCTTGGCCGCAATCGATGTCACTGCCGCCCAGCGCGAGGGATGCTCGCTTGCGTGATCCAGAACCATCCGAACCGCTCGGTCCCGGACCTCGGGTGAAAACTTGTTCGTCGTCTTGCTTGTCATGGCTCCATCCTCTCAGGAGTTGGAGCCTCCGGCAAACCCGGGACGGTTCAATCCTGCCCTGATCGGTCTTCCAGCGCGTCCGCTTACGCGCGATGTCGGGACGGTCTAGTTCGGCCGGCAGGATCGTTTATTTTGAAGCTTAGCCCTTCGGCGTGAAGGAACGTCCACACCGCCCGTACGTCTGTGTTGATCCCGCGCGCAGCCAGTTCCTGCGTGAGCTTCCGCAAAGTGAATGGGCCGGAGCGAATGCGCTTGCGCGGCCAGTCGGCATTGGAGCCGGACAGAACCGGCTTCTTGTGACCGCCGATCTTGCCGGGAGGAACGCTCCCGGTCTCCCGCCGCAGATTCTTCCACTTCGTCACACAGGAAGGACTAATCTGAAGCGCTTCTACCGCGACCTCATTGAAGCCGGATTGAACGAAGGCGCGTGAGAATATGCACGGTGGTGCGGCTATGGGGATAGTTTGAGATCGCGGGTTGCTATCGGCAGACTGCGGAGCTGTCGCGGCGACGTTTTGGTTACACAATGGCGGAAACTTGAGACAGAGAGCATTTTACAGACGGTCGCGATCGATGGCCCGCTGCATCGAATAGTTTCCGGCGGGCTGTTTGGCCGCGCGGATTCGGCAGCGTCTGCGATGATCGAGACGATGGGATCATAATAACGAATGACGATCTTCGCGCACGGCATAAATTGGCTCACGATGTGTCGCACCGGAACGATCGGGTTGGAGCGCCGGAACGACTGGAGCTGTGTCGAAAGCGCACGTTGATGCGCATGACGCCACCACAATCAGGACAGGTGGGAGCCTTGGCCCACGTCAGAGAAGCTCCGCGCCAAGTGAAAGAGCGGCCTCATCAGGCCGCCCGCCGCTGACGCCCGTCTGGTCGGCTCCTCCCACCTCCCGTCAGCGGCGGATCCAACCAACATCATGAACCCGAGGGTGGAGGCGGTTCTTCATGACGTAAAGGCGGCAGTTCCGGATGGCGTTTGACACCGGGTGCAGGAAAGCGCCTGTGAGGGCAAGCCAAATGGCCGAGCTACCGACCAGCACCCCACCGGCGCAACTGGATGCCATTAGACCTGTCAGCCCATCTGTCTTCCATCTATCTGCTGGCGTCAGCTTATGGACAGCTAAGTTGTCTACAGGCGGGATAAGGTCAAATGACCCGAAGACAATGCAACACTTATGATCCAAAGGAGCGCTGTCGCCATGTACGGTCGAATTAACGATTGGTCCGATATTCCGTCGGATGAAACCTACTATCGAGGAGCTAACGCTGAACACGCGGATGCCGAAGGCCAAGGCTTCGCGGATGCGTTCGCTCGGATGCGATTGCAGGATTCGGCTGGCAGCTCATCTTCGCGGCCGCATTATTCCCTCGTTTCAAGACCTCCTGTGGTCGAGATCGACAGAGCTACTTTCAGGAGAGAGGTGAGGAACTTTCATGGCGACGAAATCAACCGAATCGCCAACAATCCACACGAGTACTCTGAGTTTGTATCCGAAAGAGCTAAGCGCACAGCAGGAGTTGCCAAGGAGTACGGCATCAGAAGAGATTCCGAAGAGGCCAGATATTACAGCTACCAATTAGGAAATATGAGCGTCGGCCTCCAAAGAACGGAGGGCGGGTTCAGCATGACTGATTTCGAAAGCGATAGATGGCGAGAACAGTTCCCTGGACGAAGTGAAGTCACCTCAATTGTCGATTTCCAGGTTGCTCATCCCCTTGTCACGAACGCTGGCGATATTCTGCTCGAGCATCAACTTCGGCAAGACGGCGAACGGCCCTTGGTGAACTGGCGTCCTGCTAATGCAGAAGCGAAAGCCCGCGCACAGACAATGGGGTTCGTTGAAGTGGATGAGGACGACATGGTGCTCGATCCCACCCAGTCCGGAAAGTGGGAGATAAACAGCGCCGGTGAATGGCAGCGTGCAACTAGTTCTCGGCGTTATCTCTCCAAAGCGGACAGTGATACTGAAGTTACAGCAGGTTCCGACGAGGACGGTGACTTTATGTAACGCGGATCTGCAAGCATTCATGTTGCGGCAGGCGGTGGAGCAACGTAAGCTGACATCGTCGGCTTATGTAGAGGCTTGGGCCGAGCGAAACCGACCACTTCGACGGGATGAGGTGTCCTGTAACAACGGCACCGCGGCGCTTGTGAGAGTTGCGCGGCAATGAATAGCTCAACAAAAGCCTCGGCTTCGAGCCGGGGCTTTTCTCCGTTTTGATGCCAACCATCTGAGCGCTATAAGTGTCTTCGGCCGCTTCGATCGAAGACGCCAAATCTAAAGAGATGTCGAGAGATCTGTGTAGGGAAGTAGGGCTAAGATCAACATCGTTTGTCGGCAGTGGAGGCGTCTTAAGGTGGAAGGCGACCCCAGATGCCGGCTGGCACCATCGCGGAATTTGTCATTGCGGTCTCGCGGCTGAGGCTTTCGATCCGTTTGGCCAGGTGTGTCTACGGCCTCCCGGCCGAGTCGCTTGAGTAAGGTGTTGAGCAGGCACTTCTCCTCTCCAAATCGACCGAGTGCAATGTTCTCGGTTGCAGTCGGTAAATCGTCCTTGATCTATTCTCAATACGACGGCCTTGGCCGGTGCGACATGCAATGCAAATTGCTCGCGCTCGCGCCCAATGTTTCTTCGGCGTAGCTGTAGAGAAACGCAGCAAGTGCGCTGCCATCGCACCCACCAGGTCGCCGGAAGGCAGACATGAGTGTCAAAGCCAGCACGCCCGAATCCAAGCGCCGGAGATGATCAAGCATTTGCAGACTGGATCGCGACCAGCCCGTTGGCCAGTAGAGGACCACGCAATGAGGGCTAAGCCGTGATCGACCTGCCAAACAGCGCAGTAAATGTGTCGTTAGCGAACAACGGCGCTAACGCGATTGCACCATGGATGGGCCGGCTGAAGTAGCTCTAGGCCTCGCGCTTGCGGTTTGGCCTTCTCTTCAAGTGCGATCGAGAGCTTGAGGTTGTTGCGCAGCATCGAATTATCAGTCGCCGTTGTGAGAGCTTGCCGATATAGCGCTTGCGCTTCATCGTGACGGCCTTCGTTGTCGAGAACAACGCCCTTCGTGTTCAATACGCGTAGGTCTCCCGGGACTGCAATCAAGACGCTGTCAAGCAGCTCAAGCGTAAGCGTCGTTCTCAGGCCACGGCTTTGAGGGCTTGAGCGCGGTAGGCCCAAGGCAATAGCTGGTCGATGTCGCGGTTGGGATGACCGCT
>NZ_LGHM01000189.1 GCF_001908185.1 Bradyrhizobium sp. AS23.2 | reverse complement strand
TGCCCGGTCCGGATTTCTGCTTCATCTTCGCTCCTTGCGGCTACGATGAACCAGAAATCCTCCCTTCGTGAAGTCCCTCAATTTGTCTCAAGGGCTCTGACGGCGAACAGTCTATTGCACCGCGGAACGATTTGCGGCGCAACATTCAAAATGAGACTGCCCGTTAAGCGGCACATGGCTCCGACGCGTGCGCTGCATCTGAGTTCGGTTAGCCTTCATCTCAAGAACCGTCGGCCTTTCCAAACGCTGCACCGCGCGGCGGACGCGCCGGGTAGCGGTGAAAACAGCGACAAGAACGCCCCAGGGAGGAGAGCAATGTTGAAAGGCAGTCTAGGACTGATCGCGTTGAGCAGCCTGTTACTTTCGGGCACCGCCTTCGCACAGGAGAAGATCAAGGTCGGCGTCACCGCGACGCTCGAAGGAACCTACACCGTGCTCGGCGAGGACGGCATCCGTGGCTTCCAGACGGCACTCAATGTGCTCGGCAAGAAGGTCGGCGACAAGGAGCTCGAATTCGTCATCGCCTCAACCGACGCAACGCCGGACTCCGCCGTGCGCGCCGTGCGCAAGCTTATCGAGCAGGACAAGGTGCAGATCCTGCTGTCGCCGCTGTCCGGCGACGAAGGCATTGCGGTCAAGAACTTTGCAAAAACCCATCCCGAGCTGACCTTCATCAACGCCGCCTCCGGTGCCCAGGAGACGACCTATGTCGATCCGGCCCCGAACTTCTTCCGCTACAACATGGACGGCGCACAGTGGCAGGTGGGCCTCGGCAAATACGCCTATGACGAAAAGAAGTATCGCAAGATCGCGACCGTCGGCGAGGACTACTCCTTCATCTATACGCAGGTGTTCGGCCTCGTGCTCGAGTTCTGCGGCGCGGGCGGACAGGTCACCAACCGGCAATGGGTGCCGCTCGGCACCAAGGACTTCGCCTCGGTCATCGCAGCGCTGCCCGACGATGTCGATGCGATCTATCTCGGCCTCGGCGGGGCCGACGCCGTCAACTTCCTCAACCAGTACCAGCAGGCCGGCGGCAAGGCGCATTTGATGGGCGGCTCGATCATGATCGACCAGACCATCCTGTCGTCCAAGGGCAACGCGAAGAGCGCGTTGGTCGGCACGCTGGCCGCAAGCGGCCAGGCCGATACCTGGGAGAATCCGGGTTGGCAGAAGTTCGTGAAAGACTATCAGGACGCCTTCCCGCCGAACAAGCGCTTCCCGAGTCCGTCGCTGCTCGCCACCAACTATTACGGCTCGACCATGGCGCTGATCCTGGCGCTGCGTCAGGTCGATGGCGATCTCTCCAACAACCAGGCCAAGTACAAGGAGGCCCTCGCCAAGATCGAGCTCGACGCACCCAACGGCAAGATCAAGCTCGACGCCAACCGCCAGGCGATCGGCACCAACTTCGTTACCGAGGTCGTCGACGACGGCAAGGGTGCGCTGTTCTCGAAGGTTGTGAAGGTGATCCCGAACGTCAACCAGACGCTGGGCTACGACCCTGCGGTGTTTGCCAAGATCGGTTTGCCAAGCCGTACAGTACCGGAATGTAAGAAGTACTGACGTAGTCTCGTTCGCGAGCGATGACTGACCGGGGAGAGATTTGCAAGGCGCGGACATCGTGCGCCCTTGCATTCTCTCCCCGGTTGTTGAACGCTACCAAAAAAAGACAAGAGCTTTCGGGAGGGAAGGCATGAGCCGGGCGCTCGCCGTCTTCCACGGCCGCTTTGGCCGGGCGACGGTTTACCAGTTGAACCGCCCTTTCAACATCCACGCGCATCGCGAGGGTCATCTGATCTTCCATGTCGGGGGGCGTCAGGCATGCCTCGACGTCAACGATGGACGTTATGAGCTCACCGAGGATTCTGTCGTCGCCGTCAATCCGTGGGAACCGCACAATTTCCTGCCGTCCGATCTTGAAGGCGGCGCCATCTTCTTCGTGCTCTACGTCAATGCAGAATGGTTCGCGCCCGATGCGCCCGGCGCCGATCGGCTGCGCTTCGGCCGCACCCAGTTCAAGCGGTCAGTGGCGCTGGACAAGCACGTCAGGCGCACGGCCGCACTGGTCTGCGGTGCACCGTCGCTCAACACCCTCGATGGTGAGCTGAGAGCGCTGATCGACATCTGCTACGACGAAAGCTGGCAGCAGGCCGAAACCGCGCGCGATCCGCGGGCGAACGGCTCCGTCACCGATTTTCGCGTGCGCAGGTGCATCAAGATGATGTCGCAGAGCCCGGGCGCCGAGATCGAGCTTGACACAATCGCGCGCGAATCCGGCCTGTCGCGACCGCATTTCTACCGGCTATTCCGCATCCAGACCGGCGTCACCCCGCACCTCTATCTCAACACGCTGATCATGGAGCAGGCGCTGGAAGCGCTGGTGGCGAGTGAAGCGCCTATGGCCGACATCGGCTTCGATCTCGGGTTCTCTTCGCAGAGCGGTTTCACCCGCTTCTTTGCCGCCAATGTCGGGATGGCCCCGACCGATTATCGCCGCGCCGCCAAGGTTTTGCGCGCCTGACGGCCGCGCGAAAAGATACTCACGATCAAACGCCTCCCTTACAGCCCGGTTAGGATGTCCGGAACGCGGTCCCGAAAAGAGGATCGCGCTCGATAGGGAGCGCACGTTCATGGCAAGGCTTGCGGCCGGCGACGGTCTGCGTGCCCCCTTGCCCCGCTTGCGGGGAAAGGGTCGGAGTGACGTGAAGACGGAGCCGCGATCATGACCCGCTTCGTCGAGCGCCATCCTACCTGGGCGCTGATCATAATCATCGCGATCGCGGTGGCGCTGTGGCTGATCTCCGCGGTGTGGCCACCGGGCCTTGAGGAGGCGATCGGCCGCAAGCGGGTCTTCCTCAACGCGCTCTTCAATGGCATCACCCTCGGCGGTCTCTATTTCCTCGTCGCCAGCGGCTTCACGCTGATCTTTGGCCTGATGCGCAACGTCAACCTCGCGCACGGCTCGCTGTATCTGTTCGGCGGCTATGTCGGCTACGCCATCAGCGCCTCGACCGGCTCCTGGATCCTCAGCTTCATCGTCGCTTTCATCCTGACCGCGCTGGTCGGCGTCCTGCTCCAGGTCCTCGTGTTCCGCCGCATGGAGGGCCAGGACCTGCGCCAGACCATGGTGACGATCGGCCTCTCGATCGTGTTCGCCGATCTCATGCTGTGGGCCTGCGGCGGCGACTTCTACCAGATCCAGACCCCGAGCTGGTTGATCGGCCCGATCGAGCTGCCGCTGATCACCGCGGTGAAATCCTCGGGCGATCCGGTCTATCTGCGCTATCCGCTGGTGCGGCTTGTGATCTTCCTGGCGTCCGCGATCATCGGTATCGCTATGTGGCTCGCGCTCAATCGCACCCGGATCGGGATGATCATCCGCGCCGGCGTCGATGACCGCGACATCCTCGCCGCGACCGGCGTGCGCATCCAGATCGTGTTCGTTCTCGTCTTTGCGCTCGGCGCCGGCCTCGCCGGCAT
The DNA here is from genome assembly GCF_001908185.1 of Bradyrhizobium sp. AS23.2. Lineage (GTDB taxonomy): Bacteria > Pseudomonadota > Alphaproteobacteria > Rhizobiales > Xanthobacteraceae > Bradyrhizobium. Next base: position 11,789 of record NZ_LGHM01000189.1, on the reverse strand, counting down.
CGCAGGCGTGGTCGGGGGCACCTTCCAGTCGCTGTCGCCCGGCGAGGACATCCGCTTCCTGCTTGCCTCGCTCGTCGTCGTCATCGTCGGCGGCATGGGCTCGATCCCTGGTGCCGCACTCGGCGCGCTGATCATCGGCCTCGCCGAGCAGCTCGGCTCCGTCTACATCCCGACCTACGCCATCGTCGTGACGTTCCTGATCATGGTGCTGGTGCTGGCGCTTCGGCCGCAGGGCCTGCTCGCGAGGCGCTGACATGTCCGTCACCCACGATGCCCGCATCCAGGTACATAAGCCCGCCTCAACGGCGCAGCGTCCGGCCGTGCGCGGATGGCCCGACATCAACAATCCCGCGGCCTGGATCGTGGCGGTCATCCTCCTGATCATGCCGTTGATCGCCAACGGTTTCTTCCTGATCGAGATCTTTGCGACGACGCTGATCCTCGGAACCATCGCGCTCAGCCTGATGTTCCTGGCTGGCTATGGCGGCATGGTCAGCCTGATGCAGCTCACCATCGCGGGCTTTGCGGCCTACATGGTCGCGGTGTTCGGCGTCAGCGGCAACGCCAATATCAGCCTGGGCTGGCCGTGGTGGCTGGCGGTGCCGATGGCGCTGACGCTCGCGACGATCTTCGGCACGCTCGGCGGCGCGCTCGCGGTCCGCACCGAGGGCATCTACACGATCATGATTACCCTCGCGATCGGTGCGGCCTTCTATTATTTCACCAACCAGAACTGGGCGATCTTCAACGGCCATACCGGCATCAACAACGTTGCCACGCCGCATTTCTGGGGCGTCGACTGGCGAGCCGATATTCCCTTCTACTATGTCGTGCTCGCAACTGCCGCGCTCTGCTACTTCGCCGTTGAATACATCTCCCGCGCTCCGTTCGGACTCGCGCTTCAGGGCGTGCGCGACAATCCGCGCCGCATGGCCGCGCTTGGCTTCAACGTCAATGCCCACCGCGTCGCGGCCTATGCGGTGGCGTCTTTCATCGCAGGTCTCGCCGGCGTGCTCCAGGTCTGGAACTACCGCCAGATTTCGCCGGGCTCGGTCAGCGTCGGAGCCTGCATCGACGTCCTCATCATCGCCGTTGTCGGCGGCATTACGCGGCCCGTCGGTCCCTATATCGGCGCGCTGGTCTTCGTCCTCTTGCGCACCTTCGCGCTCGATTTCCTGGTCAAGATCGGGCTCGACGGCAATCGCTTTCGCCTCCTGATCGGGCTCGGCTTCCTCGCCATCGTGTTCTGGTCGTCGGATGGCGTGATCGGCTTGTGGCAGCGCTGGCGCCAGAGCCAGGTCCGCGAAGAGAACCGTCCGGGCGGAGGGCGCGGCCATGGATAGCGTCGCACAGCGCCTCTCGGCCGTCGGCGCCGGTGCAGCGCTGGAGCTGCGCGGCGTGACGCGGTTGTTCGGCGCGCTCGCGGCGCTGACCGACGTCACCATCACCGTTCGCCCGGGCGAGCGGCGCGCCGTGCTCGGCTCCAACGGCGCCGGCAAGACCACGCTGTTCAACTGCATCACCGGAGACTTCCCGCCCTCCTCCGGCACCATCCGCTTCTTCGGCGAGGACGTCACGCACTTCCCGCCCTATGAGCGCATCCGCCGTGGGCTCAGGCGGACTTATCAGATCTCCGCGCTGTTCCCCGGCCTTACCGTGCAGGACAACGTCTATCTCGCCTGCCGCGGCGTCTCGCGCGGACGCTTCTCGTTCCTGCGTCCCGGGCAGAACGACGCGCTGATGCACGCGGCCGATGGCCTCGTCCAAGCCGTGCATCTCACAGGAGTGAAGGACCAGCGCGTCGCCGAGCTCGCGCACGGCCAGCAGCGCCAACTCGAGATCGCGTTGGCGCTCGCCGGCGCGCCGCGTTTTGTGCTGTTCGACGAGCCGGCCGCGGGCCTTTCGCCGACCGAGCGGGTCGAGCTGGTCGAGATCCTGACCTCGCTGCCGCCCCATATCGGCTACATCATCATCGAGCACGACATGGACGTCGCCCTGCGCGTCGTCGAGAGCGTGACGATGATGCACAACGGCCGGATCTTCAAGGAGGGCCTGCCGCAGGAGATCCAGTCCGCCCCCGAGGTGCAGGAACTTTACCTCGGAGGCGGCCATGAATGAGGTCCGCCGCTCCGCCGCCGCACTCGAGGTCCGAGGACTCGACGTCTATTACGGCCATTCGCACGCGCTGCAGGGCGTCGACCTCTCACTCGACGCCGGCGTCTTCTCGGTCGTCGGCCGCAACGGCATGGGCAAGACTACCCTGTGCAAGGCCATCATGGGCCTGGTGCCGGTGAGTGGCGGTTCGATCCGCGTTCGCGGCGATGACATCACGCGGCGGCCGCCGGCCTATATCGCGCGGCTCGGGGTCGGCTATGTCCCGCAGGGACGCCGTCTCTGGCGCTCGCTGAGCGTCGACGAGCATCTGCGGCTCGCCGGCGGCATGCGGTCCGGCGCCTGGACTGTCGAGCGCATCTACGACACCTTTCCGCGGCTCGCCGAGCGCAAGGACCATGGCGGCGGCCAGCTCTCCGGCGGCGAGCAGCAGATGCTCGCGATTTCGCGTGCGCTACTCACCAATCCGCATCTGCTGATCATGGACGAGCCGACCGAGGGTCTCGCGCCCGTCATCGTCGCCCAGGTCGAGGAGATGCTGCTGCAACTCGGCGAGGACGGCGACATGGCCGTGCTCGTGATCGAGCAGAACATCGGCGTCGCAACCGCGGTCTCGCGCAATGTCGCGATCATGGTCAATGGTCGCATTAATCGCAGCATCGACTCCGTGCGGCTCGCCGCCGATCGCGAGCTCCAGCAGCGCCTGCTCGGCGTCGGACTGCACGCCGAGCTCGAACCCGAAATCGATGCGCTCGCCGCCGGCGGTGTAGCGAAGCCGATCCCGCAGCCCACGCGGGCCAGCGGGCCGATCCGGATCTACATCTCCAATCCCACCCCGCCGACGCGCTGGTCGCAGCCGGTCCCGATCGGACGCATCGAAGCCGCCGCGCGCACGTTGTCGACACAGCTCACGCATCTCGACGAAACCGCACGGCGCAAGCGCGAGCCGATAACCGCGCAAACGTCGGGCCCGCCGGTGGTGCTGGTTGTCGGCACGCTCGACACCAAGGGAACAGAACTTCGCTTCATCCGCGACATCATCGCCGAAAGCGGATTGCGCACACGGCTGGTCGACGTCTCCACCAGCGGCAAGCAGGCGACTTGCGATGTCTCGGCGCAGGAGATCGCGTTGAACCATGGCCGCGGCGGCTCGGCCGTGTTCGGCCCGGACCGTGGCGCCGCGGTGACGGCGATGGCGGACGCGTTTGCGAATTGGGTGCGGCGCCAAGGCAATATCGCCGGCGTGATTGCGGCAGGCGGCTCGGGCGCGGCATCGTTGGTCGCGCCTGCTATGCGCACCCTCGCCGTCGGCGTCCCAAAGCTGATCATCTCCTCCGTCGCCTCCGGCGACGTCGCACCCTATGTCGGCCCTGCCGACATCACCATGATGTATTCGGTCACCGACGTGCAGGGCCTCAATTCGATCTCGCGCGCGGTGCTGTCGAACGGCGCCAACGCGATCGCCGGCATGGTCAAGGCGCGGCTCCATCAGCGCGAGGCCAAGGAGCGAGCCGCAAGCGCCGGGCTGCCTGCGGTCGGCATCACCATGTTCGGCGTCACGACACAAGCGGTGCAGAAGATCGCAGCCGGTTTGCGCGGTGACTTCGAATGCCTCGTCTTCCACGCCACCGGCGTCGGCGGCCGCTCCATGGAGAAGCTCGTCGACTCCGGCCAGCTCGCGGGCGTCATTGATCTTACCACGACCGAGATCTGCGACCTCCTGATGGGCGGGGTGTTTCCCGCGACCGACGATCGCTTCGGCGCGATCATCCGAGCCCGCGTGCCCTATATCGGCTCGGTCGGCGCGCTCGACATGGTCAATTTCGGCGCGCCCGACACCATCCCCGAGCGCTATCGCACCCGAAAATTCCACATCCACAATCCGCAGGTGACGCTGATGCGGACCACGGCGGATGAGAACGAGCGCATGGGCCGCTGGATCGGCGAGCGGCTCAACCAGATGGACGGGCCGGTGCGCTTCTTCCTGCCCGAGGGGGGCGTCTCCGCGCTCGACGCCCGCGGCCAGCCGTTCTGGGACCCCGAGGCCGACGCCGCCTTGTTCCGCGCGCTGGAGCGCACGGTGCGGCAGACCGGGAACCGGCAACTGATCCGCGTCAAGCAAAACATCAACGATCCCGAGTTCGCCTCGACCATCGTAGCTGCGTTCCGAACGCTGTTCGGCCGCGCCGGGGCACGCCGGAGACTAGCGAGGTGACCGATGGCCAGGTTTGAACGCGCAGCACTCCTGAGACGGTTTCGCGAGATGGCGAAGCGCGGCGAACCCATCGTCGGCGGCGGCGCCGGCACTGGCCTGTCGGCCAAGTGCGAGGAAGCCGGTGGTGTCGACCTCATCGTGATCTACAATTCCGGCCGCTACCGCATGGCCGGCCGCGGCTCACTTGCGGGTCTCATGCCCTACGGCGACGCCAATGCCATCGTGCTGGAGATGGCTGGCGAGGTTCTGCCCGTCGTCAGCAAGACGCCGGTGCTTGCCGGCGTCAACGGCACCGATCCGTTTCGCGACATGGACGTGTTCCTGGACCAGGTCAAGACGCTTGGCTTCGCCGGCGTGCAGAACTTTCCGACCGTCGGCCTGATCGACGGAGTCTTCCGCGCCAATCTCGAAGAGACCGGCATGTCCTACGCGCTGGAGATCGACATGATCGCGAAGGCGCGCGAGAAGGACCTGCTGACGACACCCTACGTCTTCAGCGAGAAGGAAGCCGCCGCGATGGCCATCGCCGGCGCCGACATCATCGTCTGCCACCTCGGGCTCACCACCGGCGGCACGATCGGCGCCCAGACCGCGCCAAAGCTGAAGGACTGCCCGGCGCGGATCGACACCTGGGCGTCGGCCGCGCTCAGCGTCAATCCCGACATTCTCGTGCTCGCCCATGGCGGCCCGATCGCCGATCCCGCGGATGCCGATTTCATCATGAAGAACACCCGTTACTGCCACGGCTTCTACGGCGCCTCCTCGATGGAGCGGCTCCCGGTGGAGCGGGCATTGACGGACCAGGTGCGCAAATTCAAGGCGATCGGCGCGCGATAACGCCGGAACGATTGAGGGAGGGAAACATGTCAGGGATCCTGGTCGGCGAGCTCATCCTCTGGCTGATCGTCGCGATCATCGTGATCGTGATTGGCGTCTACATCGTCAACTGGCTCTACCACCGCTCCTCCAAGGAGGTGTCGTTCGTCCGGACCGGTTTCCTCGGCGAACGCGTGGTGATCAACGGCGGCGCCTTCGTGCTGCCTTTCATCCACGCCTACACCCCAGTCAACATGAACGTGCTGCCGATGGGCATCGTGCGTTCGCGGCAGGACGCGGTAATCACCCGCGACCGCATGCGCGTCGACATCGAGGCCGACTTTTATGTCCGCGTGCAGCCGACCCGCGAGGCCGTCTCGATCGCCGCCGCCACCCTGGGACGCCGCACCATGGAGCCGGAGCAGCTCCACGCGCTGCTGGCCGGCAAGTTCATTTCCGCGATCCGCTCGGTCGCTTCCGAAATGACCATGGAGGAAATGCACGAGCGGCGCGGCGATTATGTCGCGCGCGTCAAGACCAATGCCGCCGAAGCGCTTGCCCAGAACGGCCTCGAGCTCGAATCGGTCGCGATCACCGATCTCGACCAGACCGACCTTGAATTCTTCAACCCCTCGAACCGCTTCGACGCCGAAGGTTTGACCCGGCTGATGGAGGACATCGAGGCCAGGCGCAAGCTGCGCAACGACATCGAGCAGGACTCGATGATCAAGATCCGCACCCGCAATCTGGAAGCCGAGCGGCAGGCGCTCGACATCGAGCGCGAGAGCGAGACCGCGCGGCTGGAGCAGGAACGCGACATCGAGATGCGCCGTGCGCTTCAGCGCACCGAGGTCGCCCGCGAACGCGCGCTACGCGAGACCGAAGCCGAGCAAGCCCAGATCTCGGCACGCGAAGCGATCGAGCGCTCGCGGATCGCCAATGAACAGGCCATCGCGGAAGCCCGCATCGCCTCCGAGCGCGAGACCCGCCAAAAGGAGATCGAGCGCACCCGTACCATCGAGGAAAAGGAGCTGCTGGCGCGCGAGGAGATCGAAAAGACCCGGATCGCCAATCAGCGCTCGATCGACACGACGCGGATTGCGTCCGAGCGCGAGGTTCGCCAGCGCGAGATCGAGCGGATGCGCACCGTCGAGGAAGCCGAGATCGCGGCTCGCGAGGCGATCGAGAAGGCCCGGATCCAGCAGGACCGGGTCGTCACCGACGCCCGCATTGCCAACGAGGAGGAAACGCGCCGCCGCGAGATCGAACGCACCCGCGCCGTCGATGAGGCCGAGATTGCCGCCCGCGAGGCCACCGAAAAAGCCCGCATCGCGCAGACGATGATCGTCAATGTCGAGCGTATCTCCTCCGACGAGCGCACCCGCGCGCTGGAAATCCAGCAGGTCCGCACCATCCAGGAAGCCGAGATCGATGCACAGCGCGCCGTCGAGGCTGCCCGCATCGCCCGCGAGCGGACGCTCGCTGCCGAGCGGATTGCCGCAGAGCAGAATACGCGGCAGCTCGAGATCGAGCGCAATCGGACGCTTGAGGTCGCCGGGATCGCCGCGCGCGAGACCACAGAGGCCTCGCGCATCGCCCAGGAAGAGCGCGTCCGCTCGCTTGAGATCGCACGCAACCGCGCCGTCGAGGAAGCCGACATCGCTTCCCGCGAAGCGATCGAGGCAGCCCGCATTGCCCAGGAGAAGGCCGTCGCCGCCGAGCGCATCCAGGCCGAGCGCGACACGCGTTCGCTCGAAATCGAGCGCACCGGAATCCTTGAGGCCGCCGAACTGAAGCGGCGCGACGCCATCGAGCGGCAGCGCATCGGGGTCGATCTTGCGCTCGAAGCCGAGCGGATCAATTCCTCCAAGAAGCGCGAGGTGCTCAACATCGAGCAGAAGAAGGCGATCGAGATCGCGGACGAGGACCGCGTCATCGCGCTGTCCGCCAAGAAGTCCGAGCGCATCGATGCCGATCGCCAGGTCCGGCAGGCCGAGATCGTCGCCCGCAAGGAGGTCGAGACCACCGACGTCTCGCGCGAGCAGGCACTCGAAGCCGCCCGCCTCGAGCGACGCCGCGCGATCGAGCAACTCGAGGTCGCCCGCGTCCAGTCGCTGCAGGAGGCCGAGATCGCCTCTCGCGAAGAGGTCGAACGCGCACGCATCGCCTCCGACCGCGGCCTAGACGAGGCCCGAATCGGCCGCGAGCGCGAGCTGCGCAAGCTCGAGGTCAACCGTGAGAAGGAGGTCGAGACAGTTTTGATGGAAAAGGCGATCGCCATCCATCAGAAGTCGCTCGAAGAGTCCGCGGCGCGGGCCGCGGCCGAAGAAGCTCGCATGCGGGCAACCGAAGCCGCCGAACGCGTGGTCACCGCGCGCGAGAGCGAGATCGCAAAGCGCCGCAAGACGGTCGAGGTGCTGCTCGCCGAGAAGCAGGCCGAGGAAACGCGGATCGCCGCCGAGGCCGAGCGTGTCCGCGCCGCCGTCGAGGCGGAAGCGCAACGGATGCTCAACGAGGCCGAGAACGTGCTCACCGACCAGGCTCGCTACTCGCTGTTCCGCAGAAAGCTGCTCGACCGCATCGAGGGTATCGTGCGCGAGAGCGTCAAGCCCATGGAGAAGATCGAGGGCATCCGCATCCTTCAGGTCGACGGCCTCAACGGCAATGGCCATGGCGGCAATGGCGGCCGCAGCGCCACCGACGAGGTGATCGATTCGGCGCTGCGCTACCGCGTGCAGGCACCGCTGATCGACTCCATCCTGTCGGACATCGGCGTCGAGGGCGGCAGCCTGGCAAAGATGCCGGGCCTGATCCGCGAAGCCCGCGACATGCAGGGGATCAAGGATTCCGCGCGGAAGAGCGGTGGCGGCGACAAGCCGGCGGCCTCCCCGCCTACGACTGAGGGCGGCGGTGAACCGTCGGCCGAACGTGGTCCGCGGAAGAAGAGCTGAGGTCTGACCCATGCCCCGCGTCTACGTCTCCACTGTCGTCAATGCGCGCAACGACCGCGTCTGGGCGCGGGTGCGCGATTTCAACGGCCTGCCGAACTGGCATCCTGCGATCGCCGAAAGCCGGATTGAGGGCGGCGAGCCCGCCGACAAGATCGGCTGCGTCAGGGACTTCCGCCTGCGCAACGGCGACCGCATCCGTGAGAAGCTCCTGGGTCTCTCCGACTACGACATGTTCTGCACCTACTCGATCCTGGAATCTCCGATGGGCGTCGAGAACTACGTCGCGACCTTGCGGCTCACGCCGGTTACCGACGGTGACCAGACCTTTATGGAATGGACTGCCGAGTTCGACTGCGCGCCGGAGCGGGAGACCGAGCTCGTCAGCAACATCGGCGGCGGCGTGTTCCAGGGCGGCTTTGACGCGCTGAAGCGCGTGTTCGGAGGCTGACGCTCGTGCCGCATATCGTCAAAAGCACGATTCTGGATGCGCCGACCGACGCGGCGTGGTCGGTGCTGCGCGATTTCAACGGGCACGATCGCTGGCATCCCGCGGTTGCGGCTTCCTCGATCGAGCGCGCGCATTCCTCGGACAAGATCGGCTGTGTCAGGCGGTTCAAGCTCAAGGACGGCTCGGAGCTACGCGAACAATTGTTGGCGCTGTCCGACCTCGAACAGAGTTTTAGCTATTGCCTGCTCGATACCCCGATCCCGATGTTCAATTACGTCGCCCATGTCCGCCTGCTGCCGGTGACCGACGGCGACCGTACCTTCTGGCACTGGGAGTCGCGCTTCACGACGAAGCCCGAGGACCGGGACCGCATCACCCATATGGTCGCGGAAGATATTTATCAGGCCGGGTTCGACGCGATCCGCCGGCATCTAAAGGAGGCCGCTTAAGCCATGGCCGTGACGGTAAAGACCTTTGCAAGCGCCAGCGAGGCCGCCGGGGCGCTGTCCTCGGACCGCAGCGCGCGCTATCTCGGCGGCGGCACGCTGGTGATGCGCGCACTGAACGAGGGCGATGTCTCGATCTCGACCGTGATCCGCGCCTGCGACCAGGCGCTGACCCGCATCGACGCGTCCGGGCCGCGCATTACTCTCGGAGCCGGCGTCACCTTCGCGCGCGTCCTTGCCGAACGTGACCTCGCCTTCCTGCACGCGCCTGCCCGCTCGATCGGCGGCCCTGCGGTGCGCAACATGGGCACCGTCGGCGGCAATCTCTTCGCCCAAAATCCCTACGGCGATTTTACCGTCGCGCTGCTCGCCCTCGATGCCACTGTGGCCGTGCAGGGCGGCTTCGGCCCGCGGGACATCCCGATCGAGGAGTTCTTGCAGGCACGTGAACGGCAGACCGGAACACTGGTGCTGTCAGTCTCCTGCACCCGGCCGACGAGCACGGAGGCGTTCCGCTATCGCAAGATCGCGCGCATCAAGCCGAAGGGCGGCTCGGTCATCACGCTTGCGGCACATCTACCGATCAGCGGTGGCCGGATCGCCGGCGCCCGCATCGCGCTGGGCTCGATGGCGCCGACGCAGATCCGTGCCCGCGCCGCCGAGCGTGCGCTCGAGGGCCGCTCTCTCGATACCGCGACCATTGCTGCTGCCGCATCCGCCGCGACCGAAGGAACATCGCCATCCGACAACGCGCTCGGCAGCGCCTGGTATCGCCGCGAGATCGTCGGCGTGCATCTGCGCCGTCTGCTGTCCGGGCAGGAATAGATCGGGAATAGACCGTCATGTCCAAGATACCCCTGCAATTTCGTCACAACGGCCGCGACGTCGCGATCTTCGTCGACGGCGGTACCAATCTCCTGGTCGCGCTGCGTGAGCTGATCGGCGACATGACGCCCAAATTCGGCTGCGGCCAGGGCGGCTGCGGCACCTGCAGCGTGCTGATCGACGGCGAGCTTCACCTGTCCTGCCTGACGCTGGCCGAGACGGTCGCGGGCCGCTCCATCGAGACGCTCGACGGCATGAAGCAGGGCCCGAACCTGCACCCGCTCCAGCGCGCCTTTGCGGACAATTTTGCCGCCCAGTGTGGCTATTGCACGCCGGGCATGCTGATGGCCGCAAAAGCCCTGCTCGACCGCAACCCCTCGCCAAGCCGCGACGAGGTCATTGAGGCGATCTCCGGCAACATCTGCCGCTGCACCGGCTATGAGCCGATCATCAATGCCATCCTGGCCGTCGCAGGCGGCCGGGCCAGCGCCTGAGGGACGCCACCATGCTGGAACTGCGCAAGGATATTTTTGCCGACGAGCGCGACGACAATCTGAAGGAGATCGGCAAGGGCACCCAGCGCCAGGACATGCTCGGGCATGTCACGGGCACGTCGAGCTATTTCAACGACCACAAGCTTCAGGGCATGCTGCACCTGAAGGTCGTGCGCTCGACGCAGGCCCATGCGCGGCTGCGCCGTATCGACACTACGGAGGCCGAGAGTTCGGCCGGCGTGCGACGGATCATTCGCGGCGCCGACGTGCCGCGCAACCTCAACACGCTGCTCAGCCTGATCAATTTCGGCAAGGACGACGAACCATCACTGGCGGTCGACAAGGTCCGCTACAAGGGCGAGCCAATCGTCGCCATCGTTGCCGACAGCGAGCGCGAAGCGTTCGAGGCGGTCGCAAAGGTCAAGGTCGACTACGAGCCGCTGCCGGCCGTGTTCGACGTCGAGGATGCGCTCAAACCCGGCGCGCCCGTGGTCAACGAGACCTACCCCAAGAACACTTTTACCTATCACGAGGTCTACGACCACCAGAATCTCCGCTTCGGCGACGCCGATGCAGCGCTGGCCACGGCCGATCACGTGCTCGAACAGCGCTACCAGATGTCGCCGATCGAGCACGCGCCGACCGAGACCAACGGTGCGATCGCGGCGCCCGACACCAATGGCCGCTATGTGGTCTACACCTCGACGCAGGCGCTATTCTTCTCGGTCGACACCTGCGCGAAGATTTTGGACGTGCCCTCCAACACCTTCCACTTCATTGGTGGCACCGTCGGCGGCGGTTTTGGCGGCAAGGTCGACACGCTGACCGAGCCGCTTGCGATCCTCGGTGCAATGCTGACCGGGCGTCCCGTCCGCTACGTGTTCGGGCGCGAGGAGGAGATGCAATACGGGCCGCCGCGCGGCGCCGAGCGCATCTACATCAAGGACGGCGTGATGCGCGACGGCCGCGTCGTCGCGCGCAAGATCCGCGCCTATTTTGACAGCGGCGCCTATACAAGGCTGTCCAGCTACGCCGCCGTGAAATGTGCCGCGCATTTGCCGGGCCCCTACACCATTCCGAACGTCTATGGCGATGTCTATTGCGTCTTCACCAACCGCACGCCGGCCACCGCCATGCGCGGCTTCGGCGTCACCGCGATGGACTTTGCCATCGAGTGCCAGATGGACAAGCTGGCGCACCTGATCAACATGGACCCGATGGAGTTCCGCATCCTCAACGCCTATCGCGACGGCGACATGAAGGCGCACCGGCGCGAGGCCAAAAACACGGCGCTGATCGAATGCGTCCAGGTCGCGGCCGAGAAGGCGAAATGGCCGATTCGTGACGAGTTCAAGCGGGCATCCTCGCGCAAGGATGGCGGCGGCAGCCGTGCCGTGATCCCGCCGACACCGACGGATTCGCGCAGCAGGCCGACCGCCCCCCGTCCAGCAGCGCACCAGCTATGACCGGCTCCCGCCTACC
>NZ_LGHM01000188.1 GCF_001908185.1 Bradyrhizobium sp. AS23.2 | reverse complement strand
CCGCAGGCCACCGCTGAAGGCGGGGCGCATGCAGCCTTGACGGCCGAGCACGATGCTGCATCCTTACAGTCGGTCGACCCTCTTGACAGACAACACGGTAGATCTGCGCTCACTTCGTTCGCTTGTCCGGGACGACAGGGGAGTTTGACGCACCCTCGCCATTCGCATTCTTCAGCTATCCCACCCGCTCCCCTTGATCCCCGGATTCGCGTAAACGATCCCGCCATCCACCGCGATGGTTGCGCCGACCACGTAATCGCCCGCGCGCGAGGCGAGATAGATCGCGGCGCCCGCCATGTCCTCGTCGGTGCCGATGCGCCCCGCAGGCACGCGCGTTGAGACCTCCTCGCCATGGTCGCGCGCGGCGCGGTTCATGTCTGACTTGAACGGGCCCGGCGCGATCGCCGTGACCACGACATGGTCGGAAATCAGCTTCACCGCCATGCGCCGGGTCAGGTGGATCAGCCCTGCCTTGCTCGCGGCATAGGAATAGGTCTCCATCGGATTGACGAAGATGCCGTCGATCGAGGCGATGTTGATCACCTTCGCCGGCCGCTCGGCGGAAGCTGCCGCGCGTAACGCAGGCGCCAGTGCCTTTGTCAGGAAGAACGGCGCCTTGACGTTCAGGTTCATCACCTTGTCCCAGCCGCTCTCCGGAAACTCGTCGAACTCCGCGCCCCAGGCCGCACCTGCATTGTTGACGAGGATGTCGAGCTTTGGCTCGCGCTTCCTGAATTCGCTTGCCAGTAATTCGGCGCCCGCCAGCGTCGAGATGTCGATTGGCAGCGCGATGCATTCGCCGTCATATTGCGCGGAGAGCTCCTTTGCCGTTTCCTCGCAGGGGCCCGCCTTGCGCGCGGTGATGTAGACCTTCGCCGCGCCGGCGCTGAGAAATCCCGCCGAGATCATCTTGCCGATGCCGCGCGAGCCGCCGGTCACGAGCGCGACTCGGCCTTTGAGCGAGAACAGATCGTTGAACATGATGCCTCCCTTGGTTGGCGCTCGTTGTGAGCGGGGCGCCGAGGGGAGTCAAGGAACCGTCGCCAGCTCCGCCCTCATCCTGAGGAGCGCGTCAGCGCGTCTCGAAGGATGCGGGCGGCCATCCTTCGAGACGCGCTCCTTTGGAGCGCTCCTAAGGATGAGGTCTGAGTGTGTACAGATGGATCAGGCCGCAGCGATCCGGCGGAAGCCGTTCCACATCGCCGTCGCAGCGCCGGAGGTCAGCACCGGCAGGATGCGGGTGTCCTGGTAGTTGCCGTTGAGCGAGACGCGCGGCAACGCGGTCATGTGGCCGGCGTTCTCGGCGAACAGCATGCCGGGCCGCGTCGTCACCGCGGTCTTGAAGCCGGCGGATGCAGCGAGTGCGAATTCGCGTTCGCCCGCGGCCTCGCGGTCGCCATAGGGATAGGCAAAATGCTGCACGGTGCGGCCGAGCGCGTGCTCGATCCGCGCGCGACTCACGGTCATCTCCTGTGCAGCGATCTCCTCGCTCTGCTTGGCGAGATTGCAATGGCTGATGGAGTGGGCGCCGATCGTGACCAGCGGATCGGCCGCTAGCCGCCTCACCTCGTCCCACGACAGGCAGAGGCTGCGGCAGAGCGCGGCCATGTCGACGTCGTGTCTGGCGCAGAGTGCCTCGATCTCACGCTTGAGATCGTGCTCGCCGGGCAGCGCGCGCAGCCAGTCGTGCAGGCGGTCGAACGCAGCCCGTTTTGCGGCCTGCGTCGTCGCATCGAGCCGCAACGCGGCATTGCCGATCTGCACGTCGATCCGGTCGGTCTTGGCGATCACGGCTTCGAGCGCGGTCCACCACAGCCGTCCGATGCCTTCGGCGTAATCGCTGGCGACGTAGACGGTCGAAGGCGCGTCAAATTCGCGCAGCACCGGCAGCGCGAATTCCAGATTATCGCGATAGCCGTCGTCGAGGGTGAAGGCAGCGAAGCGGCGGGCGAACCGGCCCTGCACAAGCCGCTCATGCAGCTCGTCCATGCTGACAATGTCGATGTCGCGCGAACGCAAATGGCACAGCGTCGCGCGCAGGAATTCGGGCGTGACTTCAAGATGCCGGTTCGGCTGGAACGCGGCCTCGCGCGCCGGCCGCACGTGATGCAGCATGAAAATGGCGCCCACGCCGGACAAAAGCGGGCGCAAGAGGTGGTGCGCCCCGCTGAAATAGAGTGCTCCCAGCCCGGCGCGGATGACGTTGTTACGGAGTTGTTTCATGACCGGCGGGCCGACCCCTGGCATTCCGCCCTCAACTTAAGGAAGGACCCTTGAAGAAAAAGTTATTCCATTGTCCACGGAGGCCTTCGGAAGGACGCCATTTCCGGTTTGACAGCCTGCCAAGGGTTTGTTTTGTCTCCGGTTCCAGAGTTCGGGTCGTCGAATGCAGAAGCTTTTCAGGTGGGCCAGCAAATGGTGGCCGGGATTGATCCCCCTGGCGGTCATGTGGGGATTTGCGGCCTGGAATAATACCTTGCCGGTCGAGGCGGACCTGTCCGCCCGCAGCTCGGCCGCCCTCAAGGACACTGTCCTGGACAAGACCCGGATCGCGGTCGACGGCCGCGACGTCAGCCTCGCCGCAGACGCCTTCTCCGAGGAGGGGCGCCGTGACGCCGTGATGGCGGTCGAGACCGTCCCCGGCGTGCGCTTGGTTGATGACCGCACCCGCCTTGTTCCCGAGGCCAAGCCCTTCGTCTGGAACGCCGAGCGCGACGTGGTGCGGGTGACGCTGTCGGGCTCCGCGCCGCTGCCGTCGATCAAGGGTCGCCTGACCGAGACGGCCCGAAAGGAGGTCGCCGGGGTTGAGGTGGCCGATCAGATGGGGCTGGCGCGCGGCGCGCCGCCGCGTTTCGAGGCGGCCGCGATGCTCCTGCTTGACCAGATCGGTAAGCTGAAGGAGGGCAAGATCGCGATCTCCGACACCAAGGTCAGCCTGTCCGGCATGGCGCGCGAGCTCGGCGGCCGCGAGGCGATTGCGGCTGCGCTCAAAAACCTGCCCGAGGGTTTCTCGATCGCGGCAAACGAGGTCAAGGCGCCGCCCTACATCTTCCAGGCCTACAAGGATCCGGTTGCCGCGACCGTAACGCTGACCGGCTACGTGCCCGACAACAACGTGCACGCAGCGATCGCAGCCAGCGCGTCGCGAAAGTTCTTCAACGAGAAGGTCGTCGACAATCTAAAGGCCAGCATCGGCGCGCCCAGCTCCTTCAACACCGCCGTGGTCGCAGCGCTCGGGGCGCTGTCGCGATTGTCGACCGGCACGCTCGTGGTCTCGGATCGCGAGGTGAAGCTGTCGGGCGATGCGCTCTATGAAGGCGCCGCCAACGACATCCGCGCAGGCCTGGGCAGGGACTTTCCAAAATACTGGCAGTTCAAGCCGGAGATCACGGTGAAGCCCGCGGCAGGCCCGGTCGACGGCACCGTCTGCCAGCAATTGTTTTCCGAGCTCCTGACCAAGGGCAAGATCCGCTTCGCACCGAAGCGTGCCGACATCGATCCGGACTCCGCAGGAATCCTCGACCATCTGATCGAGACGGCGCTGCGCTGCCCCACGACGAATATCGAGATCGCCGGCCACACCGACTCCGACGGTGAGGACGCCTTCAACCAGGCTCTCTCGGAGAAGCGCGCGCAGGCGGTGATCGACTATCTGGTCAAGGCTGGTCTGCCCGCCACCCGCTTCACCGCGGTCGGCTATGGCAGCACGCAGCCCGTCGCCGGCAACGACACCGACGATGGCAAGGCGCAGAACCGTCGTATCGAATTTCTGGTGAGGTGACGATGCCCTATCTCGTCTCGTTCCATCTGGGTTGGCTGGTCGGCTCGTTGCTGCTGGGCTTTTGTATGGGCTGGATCTCGGTGGTCCAGCGTGGCAACGGCACCTCGAAGGTAACCGCGCGCTGGCTCGCCGTGTTCACCGCCGCCCTGGTCGCGGCCTCGTTTGCGCAGGTGGTCCCCGGTCGCTTCGGCTACTGGCTCGACCTCGGGCTGATCATGTTCGCCTGCTACCTCGTCGGCTGCACCATCGGTGCGTGGCTGCGCGACCGGGTGGTCTCGCGGAGCATGCCGACGGCCGCTCTGTGATGTTGCCCTGCACCCTGACCACATAACCATTCGGCACATCGGAAAATCCGTGAACAAACGCTCCGGTCGCCCCCTCTTTCAACAGGCGGGCGCGGTCCATAGATTGACGTCGGCTTAAGCCGAGACGGAACATTGTGCGGTCGAAATCATCAAAACTTCATGGCCCCTGCGCAGGATTGCCATGGAGATTCGCGTCAGTCTTGCCGCCGAAAGCGCCAAACCGTGGATCCGGAGCCCGCAGCCCTGTCTAAAATATTGAAGGCACGTGTTTTTGTTCGAATTGGCGAATTCCACTCCGCCCGAAAACGCGCTAGTGGATGGACGGGGGGCATGCGCGATGCCGGAGCCGGCGGCGAAGGTTCGTTGATTGCCTGTGCGTCGTCCGCCTGTTCGCCGGCCACCCTGGCCGCTGAAGCGTTGTTTGAGGTCTAGATGCTGGAAGCCATACGCAGGGCGGTGTCGTTTCTGCGCCAGAAGCAAATCCTGCATAAGCTTGGAGTTGTGATCAGCGTCGCGGTCATCGGCATCGCTTGCTATGTGCTCTACCACATGCTGCGGGGCATCGACCTCAACGAGGTGATCGAGGCGATCAAGAGCACCGAGCCGCGCCAGATTGCGATGGCGGCGCTGTTCGTTGCCGCGGGCTATTTCACCCTGACCTTCTACGACCTGTTCGCCGTGCGCGCGATCGGCCACTCCCACGTGCCCTACCGCATCAACGCGCTCGCGGCCTTCACCAGCTACTCGATCGGGCACAATGTCGGCGCCAGTGTTTTCACCGGCGGCGCGGTACGCTACCGCATCTATTCGGCCTATGGCCTGAACGCGATCGACGTTGCAAAGATCTGCTTCCTCGCCGGCCTGACCTTCTGGCTCGGCAATGCCGCCGTGCTCGGTCTCGGCATCGCCTACCATCCGGAAGCCGCCGCCGCGATCGACCAGCTTCCGCCCTGGCTGAACCGGGCGGTGGCGATGATGATCATCGTGGGGCTGGTCGCCTATGTGGTCTGGGTCTGGACCCAGCCGCGCGTGGTCGGCCGCGGGCCCTGGACCGTGCTGCTGCCGGGCGGGCCGCTGACGCTGCTCCAGATCGCGATCGGTATCCTCGATCTCGGCTTCTGCGCGCTCGCGATGTACGTGCTGGTCCCTGACGAGCCCAATCTCGGCTTCGTCGTGGTCGCGGTGATCTTCGTCTCGGCGACGCTGCTCGGCTTTGCCAGTCACTCTCCCGGAGGGCTCGGCGTGTTCGACGCCGCCATGCTGGTCGGCCTCTGGCAGATGGACCGCGAGGAACTCCTCGGTGGCATGCTGCTGTTCCGCGTCCTCTACTATCTCTCCCCCTTCGTCATATCTGTAATCTTGCTGACGTTTCGCGAGGTTATAATCGGCGCCCGATCAAAGCGCTTGCAGCAGGCGGCGCTCAAGCTCGACCCCGGCCCGGCGCCTGAAGCCGCCTATGTGAGAGAGCGCGGCGATAGCGGCGCCTGACCGGCGTAAGCCTTTAGGAGAAGCTCGCCCCGATGGCGATCGACGCCCCATCCTCTCCCGCCGCCGCACCGTGGTCTGATCGGCTGCGGCACTCGACCGTCATCCTGATCGCTGCGGCGCTGGCGCTGTTGGTGGTTGTCTCGCTCGGCGAATTGTCGGTGATGCATGCGGCAGCGGTGTTCCTCTGCATCGCGGCGGCTGCGCTGATCCCCTGGCGGCTGCACGATACCGCCGCCTCACGCGACGACACCCGCCGCATCAATCCGGTCGAGAGCGCGGCGGTGGCCGCGGTCGTCGCCGGCATGCCGGATCCGGCAGTGCTGCTCGACCGCGCCGGCCGGGTCATCCACCTCAATGCCGCCGCCGCCCAGCTCGCGCCTGCGCTGCGCAAGAACGAGCTCGCCCAGTTCGCGCTGCGTTCGCCGGAGATCATCACGGCGCTGCGCGAGTCGATCGCGACCACCGAGCCACGGCGTGCGACCTATCTCGATCATGTCCCGGTCGATCGCTGGATGGAGCTCATGATCACGCCGGTGCCGGTCCCGACCACCTTCGGCGGCGCCGACAAATGCATGCTGATGACCTTCCACGACCAGACGCCGCTTCGCCGGGTCGAGGAAATGCGGGCCGACTTCGTCGCCAATGCCAGCCACGAGCTGCGCACGCCGCTCGCCGCGCTGTCGGGCTTCATCGACACGCTCCAGGGGCAGGCCAAGGACGACCCCAAGGCGCGCGAGCGCTTCCTCGGCATCATGCACAACCAGGCCACCCGCATGGCGCGCCTGATCGACGACCTGCTCTCGCTCTCGCGGGTCGAACTGTCCGCCCATGTGCGGCCCGACACTCTGGTCGACCTCCTGCCGATCATCCGCCAGGTCGCCGACGGGCTTGAGCCGCTGGCGCGCGAGCGCCAGGTCGAGGTCGAGATCGATCTGCCGGAGCCGCCGGTGATGATCGCGGGCGATCGCGAGGAATTGCTCCGGCTGTTCGAGAACCTGATCGAGAACGCCCTCAAATACGGAGCATCGGGCGGACGCGTCATCGTGTCGTTGACTTCCAGCCCCGCCACTGATGGAACTCAGGAAATCCGGGTCATGGTCCGGGATTTCGGCCCCGGCATCGCGCCCGAGCACCTGCCGCGGCTGACCGAGCGCTTCTACCGGGTTGACGTCGGCGACAGCCGCTCGCAGGGCGGGACAGGGCTCGGTTTATCGCTGGTGAAACATATTCTTAACCGCCATCGCGGCCGGCTCTTGATCGAAAGCGTGCCCAGGCAGGGCGCCACTTTCACCGCCTGTTTTCCCCAGGTCCGGACTCCCGTCGCGACCTGAAAACCAAGCGATTTCAATCGCTTGATTGTGTCATCCGACTGTCACGAAACCTTCGTAAAAGCACAGCCGACCGCTCCTAAAGGGGCGGCGCGGGGAGCGCGATCGGGCGCGGATGGCGCTTCGCTCCCCTGTATGGAGACCAGCATGAATTTCATCAAAACTATCGTCGCTGCTGGCTTGGTCGCCGCATCGGCGACGGCAGCCTTTGCTGCCGATATCACCGGTGCCGGTGCGACGTTCCCGTTCCCGATTTATTCGAAGTGGGCTGACACCTACAAGAAGGAGACCGGCAACGGCCTGAACTACCAGTCGATCGGCTCGGGCGGCGGCATCAAGCAGATCCAGGCCAAGACCGTGACCTTCGGCGCCAGCGATGCGCCGCTCAAGGCCGAGCAGCTCGAGAAGGACGGTCTCGTTCAGTGGCCGATGGTGATGGGCGCCATCGTTCCCGTCGTCAACATCGAGGGCGTGAAGCCCGGCGAGATGGTGTTCGACGGCGAGACGCTGGCCAACATCTACCTCGGCAAGATCACCAAGTGGGATGACGCCGCGATCAAGAAGCTCAATCCGAACGTGAAGCTGCCGTCGGACGCGATCACCGTGGTTCGCCGCTCGGACGGTTCGGGCACCACCTTCAACTTCACCAACTACCTCTCCAAGGCCAGCGCGGACTGGAAGAGCAAGGTCGGTGAGGGTACCGCCGTCGAGTGGCCGGTTGGCGTCGGCGCCAAGGGCAACGAAGGCGTGTCGGGCAACATCAGCCAGACCAAGAACTCGATCGGTTACGTCGAGTACGCCTACGCCAAGCAGAACAAGCTGACCTACACCGGTCTCGTCAACAAGGCCGGCAAGCCGGTGCAGCCGACCGTTGAAGCCTTCCAGGCGGCTGCTTCCAACGCCGACTGGGCCAAAGCTCCCGGCTACTACGTCATCCTGACCGACCAGCCCGGCGACAAGTCCTGGCCGATCACCGCGGCGACCTTCATCCTGATGCACAAGGATGCCACCGACAAGGCGGCCTCGCAGGAAGCCATCAAGTTCTTCCGCTGGGCCTTCAAGAACGGCGGCAAGGCGGCTGAAGAGCTCGACTACATCCCGATGCCGGACAGCGTCGTCCAGCTGATCGAGAAGACCTGGGCTGCCGAGATCAAGAGCTAAGCTCTTTTGTTCCGGAGGCGGTGCGGCATCGAAAGCCGCGCCGCCGCTCCGGAGCCTCGCGAACTATCGTCCTCTGGACTGACGTCGCAACAGCGAACCGTCCTGGGTGCGAGACTGGTGATTTAAAAACACGTATAGATAGTTAGTGCAGGGGATCGGCGTGGCAGATATGGCTGTCGAGAGCAATGTAGTTGATGCCGCCGGACCGTATGATCGCGCCAAAGCGTTGAGCGCGTTCAAGCTTGGCGATGTCACCTTCTACTGGATCACGCGGCTGAGCGCGATCTCTGTGCTTCTGATCCTCGGCGGCATCATTCTGTCGCTGATCGTCGGAGCCTTTCCCGCGATGAAGGAGTACGGCTTCTCGTTCCTGTGGACGCAGCGCTGGGCGCCGTCGGCGGATCCGCCCGTGCTCGGCGCGCTCGGGCCGATGTACGGCACGCTCGTTACCTCCTTCATCGCGATGCTGATCGCCATTCCCGTCGGCCTCGGCATTGCGATCTTCCTCACCGAGCTGTGCCCGCAATGGCTGCGCCGTCCGATCGGCATGGCGGTCGAGCTGCTCGCCGGCATTCCCTCGATCATCTACGGCATGTGGGGCTTCTTCGTGCTCGGCCCGTTCCTGGCCAACACCTTCCAGCCCTTCATGATCAAGATCTTCGACGGCGTTCCCGTGCTGGGCGCGATCTTCGCCGGCCCGCCGTCCTATCTCAGCCTGTTCAACGCCGCGCTGATCCTCGCGATCATGGTGCTGCCCTTCATCACCTCGATCTCGGTCGACGTGTTCAAGACGGTGCCGCCGGTCCTGAAGGAGGCCGCCTACGGCGTCGGCTGCACCACCTGGGAAGTCGTCCGCAGCGTGGTGATCCCCTACACCCGCGTCGGCATCATCGGTGGCGTCATGCTGGCGCTGGGCCGTGCGCTCGGCGAGACCATGGCGGTGACGTTCATCATCGGCAACTCGTTCCGCATCTCGTCATCGATCTTTGCCCCGGGCACCACGATCTCGGCGGCGATCGCCAGCGAGTTCGCCGAGAGCGACGGCCTGCACCAGTCAGGTCTGATCCTGCTCGGCCTCTTGCTGTTCGTGCTGACGTTCTTCGTGCTCGCAGCTGCGCGGCTGATGCTGCTGCGTCTCGAGAAGAAGGCGGGGAAGTAACATGAACCCGATCTATGCGCGTCGCCGCCGCAAGGACATCGTCATCCGCGGCCTTTGCTTCGCCGCCGCCGCCTTCGGCGTCACCTGGCTTGCGCTGATCCTGATCACGCTGCTCTACAACGGATTGACCGGACTCAATCTCCAGCTCTTCACCGAGAACACGCCGCCGCCGGGATCGACCGAGGGCGGCCTGCTCAACGCCATCGTCGGCTCGCTGATCATGACCGTGCTCGGCGTCGGCATCGGCGCGCCGCTGGGTCTGTTCGCCGGCACCTATCTCGCCGAGTACGGCCGCAACGACAAGCTGACCTCGGTGATCCGCTTCATCAACGACATCCTGCTCTCGGCGCCCTCGATCATCATCGGCCTCTTCATCTATGGCGCGGTGGTGGTGCCGATGCGTGGCTTCTCGGCGATCGCGGGCGCGCTCGCGCTCGCCGTCATCGTGATTCCGGTGGTGCTGCGCACGACCGAGGACATGCTGCTGCTGGTGCCGAACGCGCTGCGTGAAGCAGCCTCCGCGCTCGGCCTGCCGCGCTCGCTGGTGATCAAGCGCATCGCTTATCGTGCCGCGCGCTCCGGTCTCATCACCGGCGTGCTGCTCGCGACTGCCCGCGTCGCCGGTGAAACCGCGCCGCTGCTGTTCACGGCGCTGTCGAACCAGTTCTTCAGCCTCAGCCTGAACAAGACGATGGCGAACCTGCCCGTCACCATCAACAACTTCGTGCAGAGTCCCTACGCCTACTGGAAGCAGCTCGCCTGGAGCGGCGCGCTGCTGATCACGCTCACCGTGCTTGCCCTGAACATTGGCGCGCGCATTCTTGGCGCCGAGAGGACCGCAAAATGACCGACCTGTCCGTATCCGTGAGTGCCAACGGTCACCTGGCGTCGCAACAGCCGCTGCCGGAAGCGCCTGCCAAGGTGACGGTGCGCAACCTCAACTTCTATTACGGCGAGCACCAGGCGCTGAAGAACATCAACCTGACGCTCGGCACCAACCGCGTCACGGCGTTCATCGGCCCGTCGGGCTGCGGCAAGTCGACCCTGCTGCGCATCTTCAACCGGATGTACGACCTCTATCCGGGGCAGCGCGTCACCGGTCAGCTCATGCTCGACCAGACCAACATCCTCGACCCAAGACTGGACCTCAATTTGCTGCGCGCCCGCGTCGGCATGGTGTTCCAGAAGCCGACGCCGTTCCCGATGACGATCTACGAGAATATCGCCTTCGGCATCCGTCTCTATGAGAAGATCTCGAAGTCCGAGATGGACGACCGCGTCGAGAAGGCGCTGCGCGGCGGCGCGCTGTGGAACGAGGTCAAGGACAAGCTCAACGCCTCGGGCCTGTCGCTCTCCGGCGGCCAGCAGCAGCGTCTCTGCATCGCTCGCACCGTCGCGGTGCGGCCTGAGGTGATCCTGTTCGACGAGCCCTGCTCGGCGCTCGATCCGATCTCGACCGCCAAGGTCGAGGAGCTGATCCAGGAGCTGTCCGAGAGCTACACGATCGCGATCGTCACCCACAACATGCAGCAGGCGGCCCGCGTCTCCGACAAGACCGCTTTCATGTATCTGGGCGAACTGATCGAGTTTGACGACACCAGCAAGATCTTCACGTCGCCGACCGACCGGCGCACGCAGGATTACATCACCGGCCGGTTCGGCTGAGGAGACAGGACATGGGTTCTGAACATACCGCAAAGGCTTTCGATACCGACCTCCAGGAACTCACCCGCCTGGTCGCCGAGATGGGCGGGATCGCCGAGCGCATGATCGTCGATTCCGTCGACGCGCTGATCCGCCGCGACGTCGCGCTCGGTCAGCGTGTCGTCACCACCGATGCCGAGCTCGACGCGCTGCAGAAGCGGATCGAGGAGCGTGCCGTGCTCACCATCGCGCGCCGCCAGCCGATGGCGGTCGACCTGCGCGAGATCGTCGGCGCCATGCGCGTCGCAACCGATCTCGAGCGCATGGGCGATCTTGCCAAGAACATGGGCAAGCGCGTCGCGGCACTGGAGACGGACTTCCATCCGCTCAAGCTGTTCCGTGGCCTGGAACACATGACCGACCTCGTGCAGCAGCAGGTCAAGTCGGTGCTGGACGCCTATGCCGCGCACGATCTGCCGGCGGCGATGGCGGTGTGGAAGGGCGACGAGGAAGTCGACGCCATCTGTACCTCGCTGTTCCGCGAACTCCTCACCTACATGATGGAGGATCCGCGCAACATCTCGTTCTGTATCCACCTGATGTTCTGCGCCAAGAACATCGAACGCATCGGCGACCACGCCACCAACATCGCCGAGACCGTATTCTACATGATCGAGGGTCAGGCGATCGCCGACAAGCGGCCGAAGGGCGACATGACGACCTTCGCCACGACGGTCCCGAACACCTGATTACGCAAGGAGCGACGACCCAATGGGCGCACGCATTATGGTGGTTGAAGACGAGGAAGCTCTCACCGAACTTCTTCGCTATAACCTCGAGGGCGACGGCTATGACGTCGAGACGGTGATGCGCGGCGACGACGCCGACACCCGCCTCAAGGAGCACATCCCCGACCTGATCGTGCTCGACTGGATGCTGCCGGGACTATCAGGCATCGAGCTGTGCCGCCGTCTGCGTACCCGCCCCGAGACCAAGCAGCTCCCGATCATCATGCTCACCGCGCGCGGCGAGGAGAGCGAGCGGGTGCGCGGTCTTGCGACCGGTGCCGACGACTACATCGTCAAGCCGTTCTCGGTGCCGGAACTGCTCGCGCGCGTGAAAGGCCTTTTGCGGCGCGCAAGCCCGGAGCGGCTCGCCACTGTGCTGGCCTATGGCGATATCGAGCTCGACCGTGAGAAACGCCGCGTGGCGCGCTCGGGCCGGCCGATCGATCTCGGCCCGACCGAATATCGCTTGCTGGAGTTCTTCCTGGAGCATCCCGGCCGCGTGTTTTCGCGTGAGCAGCTGCTCGACAGCGTCTGGGGCCGCGACATCTATATCGACGAACGGACAGTCGACGTGCATATCGGCCGCCTGCGCAAGCTGCTCAATCTCGGCCGTGAGCAGGACCCGATCCGCACCGTCCGCGGCGCCGGCTACGCGCTGGATGATCGTTTCGCGAAGGCGGAGCAGACCTAAGTTTTGGTAGGATGAGTGAGGGCGGCTGGGGCCACAATCTCAGCCGTCGTCCCGGACAAGCCAACGGGTCCGCGCGAAGCGCGGCCCGATGACAGGCTCCGCGCAGATCCGGGACCTCCGCGCGAGCGCTTGCGCTCGTCGCGATAACCACAGGGAGTGGTTTGGCGAAGACTCGGAGTGACCACTTCGCGCGACAACTGCGCCTTGTGGGTATGGGTCCCCGCCCCCCCGTGCGCAATTGCGCGCTAGGCGGGGACGACACCGAGGTGGTTGAGACGCCGTCGCGTGACGGCGCCGTATTTGTAGTCAGCTATGTCCGATATCTCAGCGCGGGCCCGGCTTCGCGGGCACGCGGCGCCGATCCGCCGCCGGCTGGTACGCGACGCGCGAGTGCTGGGCGCAGTAGGGCAGGCCGGAGAGCGCCCTGCCGCCGCAGAAGAAGAAATCCGGGCTCGAGGGATCGCCGACTGGCCAGTGGCAGGTCGCCTCGTTCAGCTCCAGCAGCGACAGCCGCTGGCTCATCGGCACCACGTTGTCGTAGGTGACCGGATCGGGCTCCACCTCGACCTCGAAGGCCTGCGCCAGCGCGGTGTTGCCGCGCGAGATCGGACGGCTCACCCGCATCATGTGTTGCGCGGGGCGGGCCTTGCGCGGCCGGGGAGCGGCAGACGAGGGGCTCTTGGCGCGGCCGGACAGGCCGAGCCTGTGCACCTTGCCGATCACGGCGTTGCGGGTCACATTACCAAGCTCGGCCGCAATCTGGCTGGCAGAAAGTCCTGCTTCCCAGAGCTTTTTCAACTGCTCGACGCGATCGTCGGACCAGGTCAAAACCGTCATTGGCACCCTTTCCTTCGCCGGCGCCCGCCATCCTGGGGCCGCACAGCGAATGCCTAAGCTTCGAAAAACTCGTGCCGCCAGAATCCCTTAAGGCTCGCCGGGCGCACCTAGAACGCCCGAACGTTTACGCCGGTACATGAGGACTTAGAGGATCAGAACTGCTGCACGAGATGTCGTATCTGACAAGCCAAACGCTACAATATGGCGTGACTCACGCGCAAGAGTCCGCCGACTCGCGTCCACATGTTCCGTGGCGAAATTGCGCAAAATCGTCACCGCAAGACTACGGATTCAGCGTTTCGCGAGGCTTTCCGGGCAGCATTGACACCGGTTCTCCCGAGCATAAGATAGTGTCACGTGCCGCCCTTAAAAGGCGGCACGTTTCGTTTTCCGGGCCGGTCAATGGTGCGCTGCGCAATGCACGCTTCACACCGTCCGCAACACCCAAGTGACCGTCATGACCAACAGCGCCGCGCCGCATCTGCTTCCCGTTTTCGCCAGAGTCGACATCGGTTTCGAGCGCGGCGAAGGCTGCTGGCTCATTGCCACCAATGGAGATCGCTATCTCGATTTCACCTCGGGCGTGGCGGTGAACGCGCTCGGACATGCGCATCCTGCGCTGGTCAAGGCGCTGCAGGAGCAGGCGACGAAACTCTGGCACATGTCGAACCTGTTCCAAAGCCCGGACGGCGAGCGTCTCGCCGCGCGTCTGTGCAACGAAAGCTTCGCGGACTTCGTCTTCTTCTGCAATTCCGGCGCCGAAGCGCTGGAATGCGTGATCAAGGTCGTGCGTCGCTATCACGCTGCGAAAGGCCATCCCGACCGCTACCGGATGATCACCTTCGAGGGCGCCTTTCACGGCCGCACGCTCGCAACACTGGCCGCCACGGGGTCTGCAAAATATCTCGAAGGCTTCGGCCCGCCGATGGACGGCTTCGACCAGGTCCCGCATGGCGATCTCGAGGCCGTCAAGAAGGCGATCGGTCCGCAGACCGCCGGCATCCTGATCGAGCCGATCCAGGGCGAGGGCGGCGTGCGCTCGGCGACGCCTGCCTTCCTCAAGGCGCTGCGCCAGCTCTGCGACGAACGCGGCCTGTTGCTCGCGTTCGACGAGGTGCAGACCGGCATGGGCCGCACCGGCGATCTGTTCGCCCATCGCCGCCTCGGCGTCACGCCCGACGTCATGTCGCTGGCGAAAGCGCTCGGCGGCGGCTTCCCGATCGGCGCCTGTCTTGCGACCGCGGAAGCAGCGTCCGGCATGACGCCCGGTTCGCACGGCTCGACCTTCGGCGGCAATCCGCTCGCGATCTCAGCTGCGAATGCGGTGCTCGACGTCATGCTCAAGCCCGGCTTCTTCGATCACGTGCAGAGGATGTCGCTGCTGCTCAAGCAGAAGCTGGCCTCCGTAATCGATCGTCATCCCGAAATCGTCAGCGAAGTGCGCGGCGAGGGCCTCCTGATCGGCATCAAGGCCGTGGTGCCCTCCGGCGATCTCGTCGCGACGCTGCGCGACCAGAGGCTGCTCACGGTGGGGGCCGGCGACAATGTCGTTCGCTTCCTGCCGCCCTTGATCGTCACCGAGGCCGAGATCGAGGACAGCGTCGGGCGACTCGAGCGCGCCTGTGCTGCGCTGTCGTCCGCTCAGACCAAGCGGGCGGCAAGCTGATGAGCAAGCCCAAGCATTTCCTGGATATCAACGAGCTGCCGCTGTCGGAGCTCAAGCGCATGCTCGCCGCGTCCTCCGCGATGAAGGCGAAGCAGAAAGCGCACCAGCCGGAGAGGCCGCTCGAAGGCAAGACGCTGGCGATGATCTTCGAGCGTCCGTCGACCCGTACGCGCGTGTCGTTCGATGTCGGCATGCGCCAGCTCGGCGGTGAGGCGATCATGCTCACCGGCGCCGAGATGCAGCTCGGTCGCGGCGAAACCATCGCCGACACCGCGCGCGTGCTCTCGCGCTATGTCGATGCCATCATGATTCGTATCCTCAACCATGATGCGCTGCTGGAGCTTGCGGCGAACGCCACGGTGCCCGTCATCAACGGCCTGACGCGGCGTTCGCATCCCTGCCAGGTGATGGCCGACCTCATGACCTACGAGGAGCATCGCGGCCCGATCGAGGGCAGGACAGTGGCCTGGACCGGCGACGACAACAACGTGCTGGCGTCCTGGGCGCACGCGGCCGAACGCTTCAAGTTCAAGCTCAACGTCGCAACGCCCCCGGAGCTCGCGCCGAAGAAGGTGATGCGCGACTGGATCAAGGCGACCGGCGCGCCGATCGTGCTCGGCAGCGATCCCGAGGCTGCCGTGAAGGGCGCCGATTGCGTCGTCACCGACACCTGGGTGTCGATGGGCGACAAGGAGGGCGAGCACCGCCACAACGTGCTCAAGCCCTACCAGGTCAATTCCAAGCTGATGTCTCTGGCCAAGCCCGACGCGCTGTTCATGCACTGCCTGCCTGCTCATCGCGGCGAGGAGGTCACCGACGAGGTGATCGACGGCCCGCAATCGGTCGTGTTCGACGAGGCCGAGAACCGCCTGCATGCGCAGAAGGGCATTTTGGCCTGGTGCTTTGACGCGGTGAAATAACGCGGCGGTGGAGAGGGTGGCTGCGCTGGCGGCCCCGTCCTCCGCTGTCGTCCCGGACAAGCGCCGCGGCGCGGCGCGCCGATCCGGGACCCCCACGCGAGCGCTTGCGCTCGTCGCGATAACCACAGGAAGTGGTTTGGCGAGGACTCGGAGCTGTCATCTCGGGCTACAACGTAATCCTGTGGTTATGGGTCCCGGGCTCGCGCTTCGCGCGCCCCGGGACGACATCGAATTTGCGGTATCGTCGTGCGCTCCATAGCTGCATCCGGAACACCCTCGCGCCCCTTCCATTTCACCTCCTCCGCCCCCAGATAGAGCGCCATGGTTTTCCAATCCCCTGACATGAAAGCCGGGCCCGAAGGCCCGGTTCGCGCACCATCAGCGGTTCCTGTCGATGACGCCGTGCTGCCCTACGAGGTCGACGCGCTCGACGTGCGCGGGCGCCTGGTTCGGCTTGGTCCTGCGCTCGACGAGATCCTGACCAAGCATGATTATCCCGCGCCGGTCGGCAAGCTGCTCGGCGAGGCCATCGTGCTGACGACGCTGCTCGGCTCGGCGCTGAAATTCGAAGGACGCTTCATCCTTCAGGCGCAGACCGATGGTCCGGTGTCGTTCCTGGTCGTCGACTACATGGCGCCGGATCGCCTGCGCGCCTATGCGCGCTACGACGCTGCGCGTCTCGGCGATGCCAGGGATTCTGGCACGCTGCTCGGTCGCGGTCATCTCGCCATGACCATCGACCAGGGCCCGGACATGAGCCGCTACCAGGGTCTGGTCGCGCTCGACGGCGGCAGTTTGGAAGACGCCGCCCACGAATATTTCCTGCGCTCCGAGCAGATCCCGACGCGCGTGCGTCTTGCGGTCGGCGAGGAGTGGCGCTCGAGCGACGGCGGCAAGCATCGCTGGCGCGCCGGCGGCATGCTGATGCAGTTCTTGCCCAAGGCGCCGGAGCGTGCGCGGCAGGCCGATTTGCATCCCGGCGATGCGCCCGAAGGTGTCGAAGCGCACAGTGTCGCTGAAGACGATGCCTGGGTCGAGGCGCGCTCGCTGATCGAAACCGTCGAAGACGTCGAGCTGATCGATCCCGAGCTCTCCGGCGAGCGGCTGCTGTTCCGCCTGTTCCACGAGCGCGGCGTGCGCGTGTTCAAGCCGCTGGTCCTCAAGGCGCAATGCTCTTGCTCGCGCGACGCGGTCGCCTCCATGCTCAAGAGCTTCTCGCCCGACGACCGCACCGCGATGGTCAAGGACGACAAGGTCGTCGTGACCTGCGAGTTCTGCTCGTCAGTCTACCACTTCACGCCGCACGAGGCCGGCGTCGAGGATGCGTAGCCTATCCATTCTCCGTCATTGCGAGCGCAGCGAAGCAATCCAGGCGATCACCGCGTAAAGACTCTGGATTGCTTCGCTGCGCTCGCAATGACGATGTTGGGGAAGCTGCTCGCCACAAGCTCGGGAATCGTAGGGTGGGCAAAGCGAAGCGTGCCCACCGTCACGTGTACGTGATTGAAATGGTGGGCACGGCGCTATGCGCCTTTGCCCACCCTACGGCACTGCGCTAGTTCAACACGCGTTTGTTGTCCGGGCTGTCCAGCGAAAACGTCGGCACGTCGATCTCGAAGCGTTCGCCGCTTTCACTGACCATCTGGTAGCGGCCGGTCATGAAGCCCGAGGCGGTCGAGAGTGGTACGCCCGAGGTGTATTCGAAGCGTTCGCCGGGGGCCAAAATCGGCTGCTCGCCGACCACGCCCTCGCCCTTCACCTCCTGCTGGCGGCCGGAGGCGTCGGTGATGATCCAGTGCCGCGTCTTGAGCTGCACGGTCTCGTCGCCGGAATTGGTGATGACGATGGTGTAGGACCAGAAAAAACGGGACCGGTCGGCCGACGACTGTTCCGGAACAAAGTTCGGCTCGACTGTCACTTCGATCTGGCGGGTCACTGCGCGGTACATGGCTGCCATCATAGCCAAATCCCGGCCGGGAACCAAACGCCGCAGGCGGTTTTGGCGACATCGTGCCGCCAGAATTCGCGAAGAATAGACCCCAATGTGATCCGGCGCGCTTTGCGAGACGACGGCCGGATTTGGTACACTCCTCTCAGCATCGCGATTTGCGGAAGGGTTTCAGGCCCCGATGACCATTGCCGATCAAGTGACGGGATCGACGATCGCGGGAACCGCGGAGGCCAAGCCGCGCGCGGCCGCGCCGGCCATCACGCTGCCCGCCATCGGCGAGCGCGAGCTCCGTCTCGACCTGTTCCGCGGCCTCGCGCTCTGGCTGATCTTCATCGACCATCTGCCGCCGAGCCTTCTGACCTGGTTCACGATCCGCAATTACGGTTTCAGCGACGCGACCGAGATCTTCATCTTCATCTCCGGCTATACCGCCGCCTTCGTCTACGGCCGGGCGATGCTGGAAAGCGGCTTCGTCATCGCCACCGCGCGCATCCTGCGGCGCTGCTGGCAGATCTATGTCGCCCACGTCTTCCTGTTCACGATCTTCCTTGCCGAGATCTCCTATGTCGCTACCAGCTTCGAGAACCCGCTCTACACCGAAGAGATGGGCATCATGGATTTCCTCAAGCAGCCCGACGTCACCATCGTGCAGGCGCTGCTGTTGCGCTTCCGTCCCGTCAACATGGACGTACTGCCGCTCTACATCGTGCTGATGCTGGCGCTGCCCTTGATCCTGTGGTCGATGAAGTGGCGGCCCGATGTCACGCTCGGCCTCTCGGTCGTGCTGTACGCGGTGACCTGGGAATACGACCTTTATCTCTCGGCCTATCCGAACGGCTTCTGGGCGTTCAATCCGTTGGCCTGGCAATTGCTGTTCGTGTTCGGTGCGTGGTGTGCGCTTGGAGGGGCGCGACGCATGTCGCGCATCCTGGCGTCACGCGTGACGATGTGGATCGCGATCGCCTATATCGTCGCGGCGTTCTACGTGACGCTGACCTGGTATGTGCCGCAGCTCTCCCACTTCATGCCGAAGCGGCTCGAGCAGTGGATGTATCCGATCGACAAGACCGACCTTGACGTGTTGCGCTTCACGCATTTCCTGGCGTTGGCCGCGCTCACCGTGCGCTTCCTGCCGCGGGACTGGCCGGGCCTGAAATCGCCCTGGCTGCGGCCGCTGATCCTGTGCGGCCAGCATTCCCTCGAGATATTCTGTCTCGGCGTCTTCCTCGCCTTCGCCGGCCATTTCATCCTGGCCGAAGTCTCCGGCGGCGCAGGCCTGCATGCGCTGATTAGTCTCTGCGGAATCCTGATCATGTGGGGCATGGCCTGGGTGATTTCGTGGTACAAGCGCGTGGCTGACAAGAGCGGTGCTAAAACCAAAAACGCCGTCGGCAACGCCGACATGGCGGGAGGGGGCTGATGAAGGCGAAGGTTCTCCTGAGCCTGATCCTGCTATGCGGTGGCCTCGCCGCGCCGGCGGCGCGCGCGGGCGATGCTGCGTCTGCCGCTGTGGCCACGCCCGCAGCCTGCGAATTGCCGTCCTATCTGCTCACCACCGAAAGCCAGCTTCCCAAGGTTGCCGATGTCGTCAAGGCCGGCAAGCCGCTTGAAATCCTGGTCATTGGCAGCGGTTCGACCAGGATTCCGTTCTCCGAGGACAGCTCCTATCCGGCGCGGATGCAGGCCATTTTGAAGGACAAGCTGCCGCCGTCGGAGACCGTGAACGTCTCCGTAGAAATACAGAGCAAGAAGACGGCCGAGGAGGCGGCCGGAACCTTCGTTAAGCTGATGGAAGCAAAAAGGCCTACTTTGGTCATCTGGCAGACCGGGACCGTGGATGCTATCCGAGCCATCGATCCCGAGGATTTTCGCGGAGCGGTGACCGAAGGGGTTGCCGCATTGCAAAATGCAGGGGCTGACGTCGTGTTGATGAACTTGCAGTACAGCCCGCGCACCGAGACCATGATCTCGGCGCCGCCTTATCTCGACAATATGCGGGTAGTGGCGCAGCAGCATGATATCCCGCTGTTCGACCGTTTCGCGATCATGCGGCAATGGAATGATCAGGGTCAGTTCGACCTGTTCAGCCCGTCCCACGGCCCTGAGCTGGCGAAACAGGTCCATGATTGCCTTGGCCGGGCGTTGGCTCAGTTCGTGATCGACGCTGCCCATCTGGGGCCGGCCCAGCAGCAAAATTGAGGTCTAGCGTTAATGAGTTCTCTTCGCCCTTTTTGCCCGACGACATGGCTGGTTGCGCCTGCAGCAGCGGCGGTGCTGGTGCTGACACTGCTGGCGCAGTCGCCCGCGCAGGCGCAAGCCGCGCAGGCAACGGCCGCACCCACCGCTAATTCCGCTCCCGCGTCACCCTCCCAGACCACGGTCGCCGCGACGCCGTTCGCCGAGCAGCGCGGCCTCACTGCGCGCGCCATAGACAAGGTGAAGCAGGTTGCGAAATCCGCTGGCGACGTCTTCAGCCGCGTGCCCTGCCTGGCGCCGAAGGACAGCTCGAAGGCGATGGGCTCGCTGCCGCATGTCGCGGGCAAGCTCGTCGCTGGCAAGCCCGTCATCATCGTTGCGTTCGGCTCGTCGTCGACGGCCGGCTATGGCGCCAGCTCACCCGATTTCAACTATCCGAACCGTCTCGCAGCGCAACTGCGCCGGCACTATCCGACAGCCGACATTACCGTCATCAATGCCGGCGTTGGCGGCGAGGACGCGCCCGAGATGACCAAGCGCCTCCAGAAGGAGGTGATCGACGTGCATCCGGATCTGGTGATCTGGCAAGTCGGCACCAACGCAGTGCTGCGCAATCTCGATCCCGGCGACACCGCAAAAATGGTCGAGGACGGCATCGCCCGCATCCAGGCTGCCGACGAGGCCGACATCGTGCTGGTCGATCCGCAATATTCGCCGGCTGTCAATCAGCGCGCGGAGAGCGCCGGCAAGATGGTGAAGCTGCTCGGCAAGGTCGCCGAGCTCCGCCACGTCGGCATCTTCCCGCGCTTCGAGGTGATGCGTGACTGGCACGAGAAGCAGGCGATCCCGGTCGAGAGTTTCGTCATCGCCGATGGCCTGCACATGAACGATTGGGGCTACGCCTGCTTCGCCCAGCTCCTCGGCGACGACATCATCCGCTCCGTCGGTCAGATCAAGCTCGGCGTGAATGTGCCGGCGGACGTGCGCACGTACCGGCCGATGTAGGCTATCGTAGGGTGGGCAAAGGCGCGCTCTTCGCGCGCCGTGCCCACCATCTATCGGCGCTGTGATCGTGAAGGGTGGGCACGCTTCGCTTTGCCCACCCTACGATTCCCGCCTCTTCCGAGCCTCACGCTTTCTCCAGCGCTGCCGTCAGATCCTCAATCAGATCGTCCGCGTGCTCGAGCCCTGCCGAGAAGCGGATAAAGCCCTCGCTGATGCCGAGCTCTGCGCGCACTTCCGGCTTCAGGCGCTGATGCGTCGTGGTCGCCGGATGCGTCACGAGGCTCTTGGCGTCGCCAAGATTGTTCGAGATCTTCGCAAGCTTGAGCTCGTTGAGCACGCGGAACGCCGCGGCCTTGCCGCCCTTGACCTCGAAGCCGACCAGTGTCGAGCCGCCGCGCATCTGCTTCTTCACCAGCGCCGCCTGCGGATGATCGTCGCGGCCGGGGTAGACCAGCCGCGCAATCTTGGGGTGGCTCGCCAGCACGTCCGCAATGCGCGCTGCGGTGTCGGTCTGCGCGCGCACGCGCACGCCGAGTGTCTCCAGGCCCTTGAGCAGAACCCAGGCGTTGAACGGCGAGATCGACGGGCCGGTCTGGCGCATGAAATTGTGGATGTGCTCGGAGATGAAGGCTTCCGACGACAGGATGACACCGCCGAGACAACGGCCCTGGCCGTCGATGTGTTTGGTCGCGGAATAGACCACGACGTCAGCACCAAGCGCGAGCGGGCTCTGCCAGATCGGGGTCGCGAACACGTTGTCGACGACGAGCCGCGCGCCCCCCTTGTGCGCGATCTCGGCAATGCCGGGGATGTCGAGCACGTCGAGCGTCGGGTTGGTCGGACTCTCCAGGAAGAACGTCTTGGTGTTCGGCTTCAGCGCCCGCTGCCACTGGTCGAGATCGAGCCCGTCGACCAGCGTCGTCTCGATGCCATAGCGCGGCAGCAGATCCTGAACGACGTAGAGGCACGAGCCGAACAGGGCGCGCGAGGCCACCACGTGATCGCCAGCCTTGAGCGGCGCCAGGATCGCGGTGGTCACCGCGGCCATGCCGGTCGCAGCCGAGCGGGCGGCCTCGGCGCCCTCGAGCTCGATCATGCGGCGCTCGAACATCGCGATCGTCGGGTTGGAGTAGCGCGAATAGATGAAGCCGGGATCCTCGCCCTTGAATCGCGCTTCGCACTCCTCGGCGCTGTTGTAGACGTAGCCCTGGGTCAAAAACAGCGACTCCGACGTCTCGCCATACTGCGAGCGCAGGGTGCCGGAATGGACCAGGCGGGTTTCGGGACGGTAAGCAGCAGGCGACTTCGACATAGGTACCTCCGACATGACCACGCGAGCGAAAATGGTCACAAAAAAAACCGGCCTGGATATCTCCACTGGCCGGGATCACAGAGGTCCCCGGCCTGTTTAGCGACTTATTTAACGTGGCTGCAAGCCGGCCGGCTCAAATCACCACGGGATAAGTCATGCTCATATTCCGCAATGCCCTTTCCGTCAAGGCGTCCATCGGATAGCCGTAAAAGGTTCATTTTTCCGCGTTTTCGGATGCGTTTGACCCCGAAGAGGACCACCGTTTGACGTTCACGGTCGCTGCCGACGCCAATGGTATCCTGCCCGACCGCATGATCGCGGCGATGGCGGAAGCGGGGCTCATTCTGCCCGAATACGACTTCGTCGAAAGCCAGATCCAGCCGGCGAGCCTCGACCTGCGCCTCGGCGACATCGCCTATCGCGTCCGCGCCAGTTTCCTGCCCGGTCCCGGCGCCACCGTCGCAGAGCGCATCGACGAGTTGAAGCTGCACGAGTTCAGTCTCGCCGACGGCGCGGTGCTGGAAACCAACTGCGTCTATATCGTACCGCTCCTGGAAAGCCTCGCGTTGCCTCCGGAGATCGTAGCGGCGGCGAACCCGAAGAGCTCGACCGGCCGGCTCGACGTCTTCACCCGCGTGATCGCCGACGGCACCCGCCGCTTCGACATGATCGGCGCCGGCTATCACGGCCCGCTCTACGCCGAGATCAGCCCGAAGACGTTTCCTGTGCTGGTGCGCGAGGGCTCGCGCCTGTCGCAGGTGCGCTTCCGCACCGGTGATGCCATTCTCAATGCCGATGAGCTCGATGCCTTGCATGCGGCCGAGCGCCTCGTCGACATCGACGATGCCGATCTCTCCGGCGGCGTCGCTGTCTCCGTCGATCTCTCCGGCGAAAAGGCGAACGGTTTCGTCGGCTACCGCGCCAAGCGCCACACCGGTGTCGTCGATGTCGATCGGCGCTCCGGCTATGCGGTGGAGGATTTCTGGGAGCCGATCTCGGCCCGCCCCGACGGCAGCCTGATCCTCGATCCCGGCGAGTTCTATATTCTCGCTTCGAAAGAGGCCGTGCAGGTGCCACCCGATTACGCCGCGGAGATGGTGCCGTTCGATCCGCTCGTCGGCGAGTTCCGCGTTCACTATGCCGGCTTCTTCGATCCGGGCTTCGGTTACGCCGGCGCCGGCGGGCAGGGCGCTCGCGCCGTGCTGGAGGTGCGCTCGCGCGAAGTGCCCTTCATCCTCGAACACGGCCAGATCGTCGGCCGCCTGGTCTATGAAAAGATGCTGGCCCGCCCCGACGCGATGTACGGCCAGCGGATCGGCTCGAACTACCAGGCGCAGGGCCTCAAACTATCGAAGCATTTTCGGGTGTAGCGATCTGCTGTAGCCCGGATGGAGCGAAGCGTAATCCGGGAAAATCCTTTGGCGAGAGAATCCCGGATTACGCTTCGCTCCATCCGGGCTTCTGTAACGGGCCTGAGTTAGTCAATCCCTTTTTGCGTCATCCACTCGCCGGGAACCTGTACGGGATCGGCGCGGTGGCCGTCGCCTGATGGGGTTCTGGAGAGGAGCAGGTCGGCCAATCTACGGAAGCGTGAT
>NZ_LGHM01000187.1 GCF_001908185.1 Bradyrhizobium sp. AS23.2 | reverse complement strand
CGCCGCAATATTCCCGGCCTTGTCGACATTGCCAAGGAATTGCTGGCGAGACGAACCTGACAGCGCCGCTCATCTAGCACGAAGCCTCGGGCTCACGGAGAGCAATCCGCCCTGCCCACGCCTCTCGCGCCCGACGCTGCCGCGTCCACCGCAAGCCCGGCTCGCGAAACGTGACGACACAAGATCGCCCCTCAAGGGTGAGCCGGGATGGGCGATACATACGATATTTCCGAATTTCGGTAAAGTGGAATATTTTTGTGGGGAGGGATTGACGGCGGCGGCGGGTGTTTTGCCCGACGGGCGGAATTCCAGCCTCCAGGTTAGCTCAGGACCGACAAACAGCGCCTCCCTATGAACCAGTCGAATCGGCTAACCATAACATTGAGGGTCGGCTTCCGTTTCGGGCGATTTTTCTGAGCACCGGCGTGCACTTGGAGCGTAACCAGCTTTACCGATCAACGATAGGAAGACTGCTGTCCGGACTCAAAAGTCCGGACCGAACACGTCGTTGTTGAACTGGGCCGAGGCCTCGTCGTTGTCCATGCTGTTGATCAGGTTCTGCTCGGGATCCGTAAAGCCACCTGCTGAGAGCGTATCTGCCGGCAATGCGCCATAGCTGGCGCGGTATTTGTCCATCGCGGCCACGCTGCCGACATACGCACAGGTGCATCCGGAGGGATCGGCGTAGACATAGTAGGGACGCCCGCCCTTTTGCCGCAGTTGGAATTGATTGGGTGGAAACGACATCAGCCGTTTCAACATCTCCGGCGTGGTGGCGGCGATGGGGTCAAAGCCCGATGATATCAACAATTGGCCCGTCGACTGCTGAGCGTAGACGCGGGCGCCCCAATATACCTCGGCGAGAAGAACGACCGAGACGATGGTTGCAGTAGCGCATGCAGATCGAAGACTCATGTTTGTCCTCCGGGATGCCTGAATGGACGACCGATTCGAGCGGGATTGAAACGGAAAGCGTCTATAAATATGCCGTGTAGGAGCCGATCCACACCAGGATCGACATCAGCAAGCCGATGACGCCGGCGTTGTCCGCGAACACGGTGGCGGTGCCGGGCATGCCGAGCCTGAGCTGACTGCGGTCGATGGTTTTCGGTATGGAAATGGCAGCCGGATAGACCTTGGCGCCGCCGATCGAGCCGACGCGCGCCAGCGTACCCGAGATCGCGATCTGGCCCTGCCCCACGCCCTGCGGGATGGCCTCGACCGTCGCTTCGTGGATGCGGCCGGGGTCGTCGTCGAACACCAGCTTGACGCGCGCGCCGGGCTTGATGGTCTTGAATCCATTGGGGGCGAACATCCCCGCGATGAGGATATCGTCCGTGACGACGAACGACATCACCGATCGCGCCGGCATGGCGCGGTCTCCAACGGCCAGGGCCATGATCGTAACGACGCCGTCGCCGACGGCACGGATCGTCGTTTGCTCGAGCTCCCATTTGGCCTGGTCAAGCTGGGCCTGGATCTGTGCGACGGTCGTGTTGACCCCGCCGACCTCCGAGTCCATAGCCAGCCGCGCATTCAGCTGCGCGGCCTTGGCGGCCTGTAGCTGAAACACAACCGTTTCGTACTGCACCTGGACGTCCTGCAGGCGAAACCCGGTCTGCGCGTCCTCGCTGACGAGCTTGCGGTAATCGGCAAGCCGCTGGGTGTGATAGGCGAGCTGCTTGGACAGCCCCTCGACATTTGCAGTCGCCTGCTCGTAACTGGCCGTCAATTGCTTGACCTGCTGGCGCGCCTGGGCGAGCGAGGCCTCAAGTTGGTCGACCTTGTACTGGAACGGCGCCGGATCGATGCGGAACAGCACGGCGCCGGCTTTCACCGGTTCGTTGGGCTTGACCGGAATCTCGATCACCTCGCCGGACACATTCGGTGTGACCTCCATGACGCGGGAAATCACGACAAAGCTTCCCGACGGGGTGAGATAGTTGAACATCGCGAGGAACACCGCGAGGATGAAGGCACCGAACAGCCCTGCGACTGTGCCGGACGCCCAACCCCATCGCACCAACTTGAGCCTGAAGAAGACGAGCCACACCAGGATCAAGTACAGCGTCAGGATGATGAGCACGATTGAATTCCTCTAACTGCCGAGTACCGGATTGGACACTAATAAGCCCGGTGCCACGGCAGTATCGGCTAAATGCTAGCGTCCACGACTCCGTCGCCGCGCATCCAGCCGACCCAAATCGGATCTCTACGAGACGCGTTTGAAGCCGGGAGGCCTCTACGTCCCCTCACCAGTCGGCGAACCGATGACGGCGTGGTTACCTCGTTTCCGTGTGGACGGGCATGACACGCTAAGCGTCTTCGCGTCCGCTTGCCAATTTACCGAAAACGCCGCCACCCGCTATGCAGATTCGGCAATCTGTGCCCTGGGCGCGAAGCGATGGCCTGTAGCCGCGTCCGGCTTGTTGCCTGCGCGGGGTCTTCGACCGCGGCGTGCGCCCGCCAGACAGGCCTGGAGCGAGACGCGCCAGCCCGTAGCTGGCCCGGCGCAAGGACGCCGGGCCAAATTCTACGCAACTCCGTTAGTAGCACGGAGGATAGGGATAGTATCCGCAAACCGGCGGCCGATAATAATACGGGTGGTACGCGTAGGCTGCCGCAGCGCCGGCCGCCGCGGCCGCTCCAGCATAGAATGCACCCCGATAGGCCGTGCGTCGCGCAACGCCCGCGAATGAAAGCGGCGTAAATGGCAGGCCGATGATGTCGATAAAGACAGAGGCAGGGCCATCGGCGCCCTTGATGTCGCCTTCGAGAACATCGACATCGAAGGCGAGGTTATCGCCTTCGAGCTTGGGATTTTTCAAGGTGACGACGACATCCCGCACGCTGCTGCCGTCCTTCTGAAATACGGACACCGTGGCGTTAGGCGGATTCTTTGCAAAATTGTCGCTGCCCGATCCCCAATCTTCGACGATATGGCTGGTCAGATCGTGACCGGCCGAGCGAACCGGCCGATCTGCAAATATGATCGCATTCGGCGCCACGCCGGCGAGGACCAGCTTGCCGGACTGCAGGTTCGCGCCTCTGGAGTTGAAGACGATCAGCGATGGAACGACCTGGGGTTTGGTGGCCCCGATCGTCTTTAGCGGCGCCTGGGGCGCCGTGTCTTGCGCCAAGGCCATGTTTGTGACCGTCAGAGCACCGAGAAACGCAAGCGCACGCATCGTATTCGATAGCATGTTTCAACTCCAAAATCAGGGACCATCCGGGCCGAGGCATGATGGGAAAAGAATGGAGGCCGGCTGAATCGGCCGGCCTCCTTTCTTCATTAGTAACCGCCGAACTTGTAATTGACGCGAACCGTGAGCAGATTCACGTCAGTCTTGGTGTTGGTGGTGATCGAATTGACAGGCGCCAGCGACGGCGTCGCGAAGGTGCTGCTGTCGCTCACCCGCCACAGATAGTCGTACTCGAGGCCGGCCGACCAATTCGGGGAGAAGCCGTACTCGAAGCCGACACCCACGACGCCACCCCAACGGGTGCGCTTCGCAAAGTCGAGGCCCGTGCCGGTTGCGGTGTCGTAAAGACCGAAATTCTGGCTCCCAACCGCGGCGCCGCCCTTGGCGTAGAGCAGGACGTTGTCCATCGCATAGCCAATTTGGCCCGTGAACAGACCCAAGCCGTCGAGGGTCGACCTGAAGGTATTGGCCGGGTTCTGCAGGCTGACGCGCGTGTTGCGGATGTTGGTCCAGTCGCCCTGTCCTTCCAGACCGAACACCAACTGTCCGGCCTGCCAGCGATAGCCAACCTGGCCACCGATGGCGCCGCCGCCGGCGCTCTTGCAGCCTTCAGCGAAGATGCCGCCGATTCCGTTGATGGCGGTGATATCGACGCACTGGTTGCTCCAGCCATACCCGCCGTTTGCGCCGAGGTAAAAGCCGGACCAGTTGTACAGCGGCACCGCGATCGGGGCCGCCTTGTAGACGGGCCGCGACGGAAGGTCAGCGGCCTTTGCGATACCCGTGAGCGAAACGGACATCACCGCTGCCGCGGAAAGTAAGTAGATTTTCTTCATTACCTGCAAGCCTCATAGAATTGGAAAACACCTCCGCCATTTGCCATCGACCTTGTCTCGGTCGATATGCAGAAACTGTCACCTCGGACCATTTCACCGCAGTGTTGCACCAAAAACACCATTCCGAGCTCACAGCGAATTGCCAGACTTCACTGCACGAGACCGGCGATATGTCTCGGATGGCAATTCTCCGAACAGCGACCGGTAGTGCCCGGCAAACCTGCCGAACTCGGTGACGCCATGGGCCGCCAGGATGTCTGCGAGCCTGGCCGATGCGCCACTCCCGCGACGGACATCGTAGTAAACGAGGTTTAACTGCCGCAGCCTCAGATAATGCTTTGGCGAGAAGCCAAGATAGCGCACGAAAGCACGCAGCAAGGTTCGGTACTCCACCTTGGTCGCTTTCACGATATCCGTGATGTTGATGATTTCCGTCGACCGTGTCCGAACGAATTCAAGGGCCTCCAGAACGATTCGCTCGGACGAGAGGGTGTACTTGTTGGGCAGGACGGTTTCGCTCAGGCGATTGTCCCAAACGTAAGCCAGCTCATCCATCAAGGCGCGCTCCATGTCCCGGGCCATCATGGGCCGGTCAGTGGGAGCGCAATTGCAGATGGAGCGCAGAGCCTGCCTCGATGCTTCGATCAGTCTCGATGCGATCGGCTCTGGCAGCCGGATGAGATGCTTGGCGCTCTTCGGCGAATCCTGATTTGTGGCGGCGGGGAGGATCTTCCTCGCGATACTCTCTTCCCTCGGCAGCGACCACGCTACCCATTCGACATGACCGGAGCGAACAAAGGTGAAGTGACAATTCGGAGGGAAAATGACCAGGTCGGACGCCTGGCATGGCGCGCCATCGAGCACGACGCGATCGTCGAAGTTGGACGCCTGGATGATCAGCGTCGTAAAGGTCGGCTCAGTGACGCCATGGACGATCCCCGGGCCACCATCGGCGCCGAATTGAAGGATCGTGCGATTCAATGTGAGGTACTTCACGCCCCAACGGTGCGAGGACGGGGCGGATTTCAGAAATGTCACCGTCGCGCCTTGAATGGCGTCGGTGTATTGCCCGAAATCATTCAAATCCAAGATCCCGCCCCGTCAGAGCGGCAGCTCAGGTGAAGTAGATGGGAGCCTCTGCGGATCGCCACACTGCACGAGCGGATCGGTCGCAGCAGGCGGCCGATCCGTTCGCAGACGATCTACTTCATCTGGATGC
Organism: Bradyrhizobium sp. AS23.2; assembly: GCF_001908185.1. Lineage (GTDB taxonomy): Bacteria > Pseudomonadota > Alphaproteobacteria > Rhizobiales > Xanthobacteraceae > Bradyrhizobium. The sequence continues at coordinate 4,797 of NZ_LGHM01000187.1, read as the reverse complement.
CCATCATCTCCCGCTCTGCCTTGAACACGACGGCAATGGCATCGATGATGAGTTTTTCGGGATTGGCTTTGCAGTAGACGATGACTTCATGCTCCGTGAGCTTGCCCTTGCGCAGGTCGAGGAAATGCTTCTTGGCAAGGCCGTTGTACCAACCGCTGTACCAGGCCGTCAGCGCATCGGCGTCTTCCTGGTAGGTCCCCGCGAGTTGCGCGCAGGTCAGCTTCTGGACGTCAATGAATCCATTCGCATCGACATAGGACGACAGCGGCACCTGGGCCTTGGCTGAAGCCATACTGGCAAGCAGCAGAGTGACGGAAAGCAGTAGTTTCGAACGCATTGGGAACCCTCATTGGAATGAATCGGATATGGAGCGATTTCAATCGATCCGGATCTTCCGGATCCGCGCGCCTCCACTCGCGGCCGGCATCCGGGCTGAAACCATCGGCCCGGATACGCGATCAAGATCAGCGCAACGCTATCGGATAGTCGAAGCGGTGCGCCGCGCAGTCCGGTGGATCAGGGGCAGCGCATGTAAATGCGGCCATAGGCATCGACCGCCTGGACGCACGGGGGTGCGACAACAACCGGCGCGGCCGCGGCGGCGGCCGCGCCGACCGCTACTCCCGTGGCGACGGCGCCTGCTGTCACCGCTCGCGCCGTCGTGCGCCTGGCGACGCCGGCGTAACTCAAGGGCGTCAAAGGCCGTCCGATGATCGCATGGGCCTGAGTGACAAAGGAGCCGGGTTCAACCAGCGCCTTGTCGTTCGCGAACAGGCCGGCAGTCAGGGCGACGACCACTCCTGCGAGCTGCAGGGACTTGGTGATGGAAGATGTCATTTCTTTCCTCCCTGGAGTGATCCTGGCGGGACTTCATCGATGCCCCCAAGCGAGTCGAAAGCCACCGGCTTCACTTCCGCAGCGGGCTTGAAGACAAAGGCGTCCGCCGGCGGCTGGACATTTGTCTTCCAGTTCTTGATCCTCAGGATGTATTGGGGCGCGCCGGTCACTGCCTTGCTGGTAATGATGAACTTTCGGGGCACGGGATTGGCTCCGACTTCGATCCATATCTGCCAGTCGGTGTCAGGCGAACGGAAGGCGAGATGCTCGCACTCGACCCCGTCGATGACACCGCGGCCGATATGTTTGGCATCATATACACCTGTCATCAGGTCATCGAATGACCGAGGCAGCAGCAAGTCGGCACCCGGCGCCTCGACGCCGAAATCGGAACGCATCTTGTCGATCAATTGCTCCACGCTGCCGGAAAAATCCGCCTGGGCATAGGCGCCGACATGCTTTCCGAGGACCGTCACCTTCTTGCCGTCGAAGACCAGCTCGAGGTCTGCGTAGCCCCCTGTCCGGGTGGCGCGCAGTTTGTCGGGACGGCTGAGCATGACCTGCCCCGAACTCGCAAACTGAATCTTTTGCAGATCATTCGTGATCACTTCGATGTCCGAATCGAAGGTCGCGTCGATGGTGGGTTGGCCGCCGATATAGGCGGACATTCTTTTCAGGATTTGCAAGGCGCCATCGCCCTGCGCTTGCGCGCCGCCGGCCAGGATGGCCGCGCAGAGGACAACGCCGGGCGCGAGGGCGCGCCGAACAAGACCGAGTGTGATCATAGATGGAGTCCTGTTCAGAATCGGTAGTTGACGCCGCCACGCACGATATTCACTCGATCCGAGCTGACTCCGGTGCCGACGATCTTCGTGTAGAGATACTCGCCCTTCACGGACCAGTTCGGCGTGAACCCATATTCCACGCCAAGACCTGCCGAGATACCCGGACGCCAGGACGAGCCCGAACAATCCGGCAGGACGCCAAGCGTGCCGCAGGGTACGCCTGCGACGGTCGATGCGCTGGCGCTCGACTTGACGAAAGCTGCGCCGCCCGTGGCGTAGAGCAGCACATTGTTCATCGCCACACCGATCCGCGCCCTCACCGTCGACAGCGCACTGATGTTCGACGAGGTGTTCAGCGTGACGCCCTGCCCGAGGCCGAGAATGCTGGGTGTTACGACGGACGAACCCTTGATGTTGGCCCAGTCCAAATCACCCTCCAGGCCGAGCACGACATAACCCTGCTGAATCTGCCCGCCAAACGTACCGCCGATCATGCCGCCACTGATGTCGAAACCGGCACGATCGAACCTGTTGGCGAACAGCACCAGCGGGTCCTGATTGCCCCAGCCATACCCGCCGTTAACGCCGACGTAGAAGCCCGTCCAGTTATAGACGGCGGCAACCGAAACCGGCGCCTTGTAGGCGGGCGCCGCCGACAAGTCTGCCGCAGCCGCGTAGCCGCCCATCATCCCCGAAGCTGCGATCGCAACTGCAAACTTACCAATCTTGTTCATTGCCCACCTGAGTCATTGAAGAAATTCGTGCAGCATCAAATCGCATCTGGCGCGCGCAACCCGCTATGCAGAATCTGACGCATGCTTTCAGTTTTCCCGACTGTGGCCAAGTTGCCGCAGCCCATGCATCACGCCATCGATGATGACTGCAGGCCCACCTTCGCGAACGGCCTCTTGGTGCAAGGCGTAAGGGTTGACGAATATGCAGATTCTGACAATCCAGTGATGTTGAGCGGTGACCGGGCGCTCTTGGTCTGATTCAACTTTGCCGAACGTCATCATGCACTCGCGCGCATTCAACGCCCGCCAATACGCCGGAACGGTCTATGCAAAATCTGCCAATGCATAGGGCGCCGCATCGCGGCGGCTCCTACGGCAGATCTGCCTCTTTGGTGTCCTCGAATGAGGCCGGCTCGACAAATGGCAACTCGGACATTTCCGCAAGCCAATGGCCAATGAGCGTCGAGGGTATTGCCCGTCGCGGTGTGCAGGGATTGATGGTGCCCGCGGTCACGATATATCCTAGCTCGAATTTCTGGCGAGCAAACCTCTGGGCGTCGAGTTCGGTCGGAAAGCTCTCACTCTGTCTCGAACGTCGTTGCGCCGATGCTTTGCGCACCTTCTTCGGCACCTCAAACGAAACATACCATGTTTTCGGGAGGTCAGCTGGCACCGGGGTTTTCCGATTTGTTTTCCCTGTGGGCTCGCCTATCTCCGCGAGCTCGCCTCCACCACGCGCTTTCGGCACCACGAACTGGAGCCGCGTCCCATCCCGTCGCGCCAAAAGGCGCGGAGCTTCAATAGACCGGACGCAGCTGCAGGCCGGAAAGGCCGACGGTGACATTGATGGCAACTGATCCCTCTACGGAAACGGGCTGCAACGCAAATGACCGCCCCGAGCCACCGACAAGAACATTGACGCCGGCGCCCAAGCCGAGGCCGATATCACCTGACGCCCCGACATATTCGCCGGCGAGAGCTCCAACCGGAGGACCTGCCGTCGGGGCAAGAACCGCCCAAGCAAGTGCGCCTCCGGCCGAAACGCCGATATCGATTCCGACGGTGTTGAGTGCACCTTCATAGAGTTGAGTCGGGAACGGCGGGTTTTGTGTAAAGCGACATGACATCGATTGATGGCCAAATATGACAAACCCGATGCTGGGGTCGACCTTGCACCCCAGCATGCCGATCTGGGTCCACGATGCCTGTTGGGCGCCTGCGGGAGACGCAGAGCCAGACCATGCGCCGAGGGCGCAGAGGACAGCCATAATTGGTGCACGCATTCGCTTCCCCATCATCACGCAAAACCTCGTTAATCGCGGGCAGGCGCTTGGTCCTGAACCGCCCTCTGCTTTTCGCAACTAAGCATGCGCGAAGCCGATGAGACTATGCAAAATCGGCGCGCTGAACCTGCCGTAAGCGAAAAATCGCGCCTTCAACGGCTGAATGACGGGGTGAGAGTCACATGGGCGAGCCGCTTTGCGCATGCGCGCGTTTGCCCGGCATAGGCGGGAACGACGAGGCTGGACAAGGACTTACGATAAGCCAGCGGTAACTTTGCCGAAATTGCATAGTCGATCTCGAGGGCGCGCGCTATTTCGGTTTTCAATCCAAGCGTTACGTCCCCACCGCGCCTGCAAGTCGCGCCGCGCGTACCTGGTTCGCGAAAGAAGGCATCGCGATGCTGATCGACACACCGACCGCCGCGCACCTGTCGCAGGTCATTTCGCAGGTGACGGCGCCAGCATTTCTCCTTGGCGCAGTTGCAGCTTTCGTTTCGGTTCTGATCGGGCGCATGAACCGCATCGTCGACAGGCTACAGACACTGCATGCTACAATCGACGACGACACTTCCCGGACGCACCCCGAGGTGCCGCACCTCAGGCGCCGGGCCGTGCTTTTGAACAAGGCGATCGTTCTTTCGACGATCAGCGCGATTGTCACATCGCTCCTGGTGATCCTGGCGTTCGTCTCCACCTTCTTCCAGTTTCGGCATGAATACGGGGTTGCCCTGCTCTTTGTTATTGCGTTGAGTTTCTTCACGCTTTCGCTGGTGGATCTGGTCCGCGAGGCCCGCCTGTCACTGCATGACCTCAGCCATCACAAACCAAGCCGAAGCCCGTAGCAAACGAAATTCAAACGCCAGGGCGCGCCGCCCATCCATCATTTCCCGTGATAGCCGAGACCTATCGGGAGCGGGATGCGCCAATACGCGAGGATTGCCCTTTCGGTTTCGAAATAGTAGTTTCATTAATCGGAAGTTGTATGCAATCTAGAATTTCGACTTACCAGTTTAACGGCGATGTTACGTTCGTGCGATCTCTCTCAGGCATCCAAATGTTGCGGGGGTATCCGAAGTGTTTTGGGTTAGAAGGATGAGGATCGAAGATCCGTTGCTTTGCCCGAGCGAGCGCGGTTCAAGGATGCGAGATCAACGTATT
>NZ_LGHM01000186.1 GCF_001908185.1 Bradyrhizobium sp. AS23.2 | reverse complement strand
GTGCCGACCGCACTCGAGACCGTCTGAGGAGTTTCAACATGAAGATGACTCAAGGTTGCTTCTCATATCTGCCTGACCTCACCGACGACCAGATCACCAAGCAGGTGCAATATTGCCTGACCAAGGGCTGGGCGGTGAATATTGAGTTCACCGACGATCCGCATCCCCGCAACACCTATTGGGAGATGTGGGGCCTGCCGATGTTCGATCTTCAGGATGCCGCCGGCGTGATGATGGAGCTCGCCGAATGCCGCAGGGTCTATGGCAACAGCTACATCCGTATCAGCGGATTCGATTCCAGCCATGGCTGGGAATCGGTGCGGATCTCCTTCCTCGTCAACCGGCCACCGCGGGAGGCGGAATTCGAGCTGGTGCGACAGGAGGTCGGGGGACGCGCGATCCACTACACTACCGTGCGCCGGCCGGCCGCGCAGGCGTCAACTTAGGTCGTCCTCCTCCGCGCGGAGCGCTCCCTGCTCCGCATCCTTGGCGGACCACTGCTTCGCCGCTCCCCCCGCCGGCGGCGAAGCCCTTTTTCTTCGAGGTGCCCATGCTGGATGTCCCCCACGCAACGACCACGGAGCCCGGCGAGACCGTTTTCGATCTTCGCAAGGAAGCCGAAGCGGCCGGGATCACGGATACGCTGCAACAGCTCGAACAGGAGCTGATCGGCCTCCGGCCAGTCAAGAACCGCGTGCGTCAGATCGCGTCGCTGCTGCTGATCGAACGCATCCGCCAGCGTGCGGGGCTGGCCTCCGCGCCGCCAACGCTGCACATGTCGTTCACCGGCAATCCCGGTACCGGCAAGACCACGGTGGCGCTGCGCATGGCCAAGATCCTGCACGGGCTCGGCTTCGTGCGGCGCGGGCAGGTGATCTCGGTGACGCGCGACGATCTCGTCGGGCAATATATCGGGCACACCGCACCGAAGACCAAAGAGATACTGAAGAAGGCGATGGGCGGTGTTCTCTTCATCGATGAAGCCTATTACCTGCACCGCCCCGACAACGAGCGCGACTACGGCCAGGAGGCGATCGAGATCCTGCTCCAGGTGATGGAGAACCAGCGCGAAGACCTTGTCGTGATCCTCGCCGGCTATGGCGAGCGAATGACGAGCTTCTTTGCCTCGAACCCGGGCTTCCGCTCGCGCATTGCCCATCACATCGAATTCCCCGACTATGCGGAAACCGAGCTGCTTGTCATCGCCGAACTGATGCTCAGGGAGCGTGGCTACCGTTTCTCGGCCGCAGCGCGCGAGGCGTTCGAAAGATACATTGCGCTGCGCCGGACCCAGCCGTTCTTCTCCAATGCGCGCTCGATCCGCAACGCGGTCGATCGCATTCGCCTGCGGCAGGCCGATCGGCTGGTGTCCGATCTCGACCGCATGCTTGACGTCGCCGATCTCGAGACGATCGACCCGGCAGATGTCCTCGCAAGCCGCGTCTTCAGCGGCGGGACCGACGCGCGGAGTGCAAAGCCATGACCAGAGAAATCATTATCGCCCCCTCGATCCTGGCGGCTGATTTCGCGCGGCTCGGCGAGGAGATCGCGGCCATCGACGCAGCCGGAGCCGACTGGATTCATTGCGATGTCATGGATGGACACTTCGTTCCGAACATCAGCTTTGGCGCTGATGTCATCAAGGCGGTCCGGCCGCTGACGGCGAAGATTTTTGATGTGCATCTCATGATCGCACCGACCGATCCTTATCTCGAAGCTTTCGCAAAGGCCGGGGCCGATGTCATCACGGTCCACGCCGAAGCGGGCCCGCATCTCGACCGCTCGCTTCAGGCGATCCGTACGCTCGGCAAGAAGGCCGGGGTGAGCCTGTGTCCGGCAACGCCTGAAAGCGCGATTGAATACGTGCTCGATCGTCTCGATCTCGTGCTGGTGATGACCGTCAATCCCGGCTTTGGCGGCCAGTCCTTCCTCGAATCCCAGGTCGAGAAGATCGGGCGCATTCGAAGCATGATCGGCGACCGGCCGATCCGGCTCGAGGTCGATGGCGGCATCACGCGCGACAATGCCGCGGCCGTTGCCGCCGCGGGCGCCGATACGCTGGTAGCGGGGTCGGCGGTGTTCCGCGGCAAGAGCAGCGCCGATTATGCCGCCAACATCGCGGCCATTCGTGCAGCTGCGGAAGCCGGCCGTCGTCCAAAGCTGCAAGATAGTTCCGAGCAGCGGGTGCGGGCCGAACAGGGTGTGCTCATCCGGTAGACTACGGATGACATGCGGCGACAACGCTGTGGTGCCGGCGGCCGGCCCGAGCCGATCGAACGGTATCTCGATCTGATTGGCATCAACGTCGAGCGCCGCCGCTACGCCTGGCAAGCTTTGCGAGTTCCGTGCTTGGGTTCATTGATAGGAACCAATATCCGCCGCGCGTTTCCTGAAAATTAACCCAGGCATGCGGGCAGGCTCGCAGCAAATGTTTTGCATAACCGCCATCGGCCTGACGCAAATTCGGGCAATAAATCCTCCAAATGCGAGGGAGGTCTCATGGAGAATGTACGTCGCTACCGCGCGCTGGCGTCCCTCTGTCGTCAGCAGGCGGCCTACCGGCCGCTCCAGAACTGGCAGCTTCTGGGCCAGGCCGAACATTTCGAACATCTAGCCGAGATCGCGCTGAAGGCGCATTTCGAGGCCTGCAATGCGCAGCGCGACCAGGACGCCGTCGCGGCCGCGGCATGGGAAACCCCCGTCGCGGCGTGAGGACGTCCGATTCGCTAGCGATCAGAGCAGGCCGCGGCTCTCGGCACGCTCAAGCTCGTCCATGAGCGCCTTGTTTTCATAGCGCGCGAGCGAGAGAACGTTTGCGAAGGAAGGCGAGGGCGCGCCGACCACGGCCCGCGCGCAAAGATCCCCAGCAGCGCATGCCGACATCGTTCCATACCCCGACAAGGCGGCTGCCAGGAACACGCCCGGCGTCCTGGCCGCGCCGATAAGCGGCCAGTTCTCCTTCGTCATCGGATAGAAGCCGCCGTAATGCACCCGGTCGCGCGGCAGGGCACCGAGATATTGCCTGAGCGCGGGCTGAAGCCGGCTGGCGGCGCGAAGCACGATTTCCGGGAAATAGGGATCGAGCTCGGGGTCGCGGGTCGGTTCGGACGGGTCCGAGTTGAAGGCCCAGCCGAGCTTGATCCATTGACCCTGATCGCCGCCGTCGGGGCGGCAGTGAATGCTGCCCGGCATTGGTTCCAGCAACCGGGCCAGTTCGGGGGCGGCCGCCAGCGCCTCGCGCTCCTCCGCCGACCAGGCGAGCGTCTGGCCGTCGAGATCGATCGTGAACGGCATCTTGCGGTCTACCGCGCGATTGCGATCGACGAAGGCGATCTTCTGCTGAAGGATGTTCTGGATCGGCAGCTTTTCGCCATGCATCGCCGAAACATGCGAGGCAAAGGGGCCCGCTGCATTGACGATGATGTCCGCCTTGATGGTCTGGCGCTCGCCGTCGGCGATGACGTCAACCAGGAACCGGTCAGCCTTGGCGATGCCGACCACACGCGCCTGCTGAAATTGCGCACCCAGCGGGCGCATCGTCTCCAGCATGTACTGGCCGAGCTGCTGACCGCTGATGTCGCCGGCCCTGCGGATGTGAAGCGCGGTCGCGACCTCCTTGTCGAACGCAGGATAGTAGCGTTGGATGAGATCTCGGCCGAGCAGCACATCGACGCCGTCGGGCGCAGTCTGCCAGTCTGCCGACAGCGGCGGCGAATAGTTTTGGTTCGGTCCATCGTGTAGACGGATCAGCTTCGAGGCCGAGGCACCGTAGCCGGCGTGCAGCTGCCGGAGCAGCTCTTCAGGTTTCTCCTCGCGTGTCACGAGAAGATATCCGCGCCGCGTCATGTGGATGCGATTGTCCGTGCGGCGCGCGATTTCCTCCATCAGGTCGGTGCTGTGGTCGGTAAACGCAGCCATGGTCGGATGGGGCCACCAGTTGCGGTAGTTCTCGCCGGATTGTGCCGACGTCAGCGCCATCGGCTGGCCTTCATCGACGTTCAGCAGGCGCGAGCGCTTGTGCTCGACGGCGAGGTAGTAGGCCGTGGCAAGGCCGGCCATGCCTGCGCCAATGACCAGGATTTCGACGTCGTTCGTCTTCAAGCGTACTCTCCTCAACTCGGTGGACGATCGGTCCTCGGATCAGTCGGTCTGGTCCCGTGTTGCATGACGCTGTGCTGATCGCAGCGTCTTTTGCGTCTGCACGATGTGCTCGCGCAGCAGGCGCACGGCCTTCTCGACTTCGCCGTCGCGGCAATATTCGAGCAGCTCGTAATGCTCGCGCTGCGGCCGATCCTTGCCGGTGGCGCGGGACACGAGGGCGCGCGTGAAGCGGTTCACGTGGCCGTAATTGGCCTCGATCATCGCAAGTAGGCGAGGGCGATTGCAGGGGGCGTAGAGTGCCTTGTGGAAGCGCCAGTTGAAGGCGCCCCATTTCTCTGGATCGGGCTCCTCGTCGTAGGAGCGGAGAATTGTCCTGGCATCATCGAGATCGATGTCGCCCATGGCCGGGATGGCCAAGCGCAATGCGTGGCATTCGAGCGCAATGCGAATTTCGAGCAGCTCAACGACCTCGTCGATGGAGAGATCCGAGACGACCGCTCCACGGTTGGGCAGGAACGTCACGAAACCCTCGGCCTCGAGCTGCCGCAGCGCTTCTCTGACGGGGATGCGGCTGGTCCCGAATTTCTCGGCGAGTTCGTCCTGACGGAGCTGAATGCCGGGCGCGAGCTCACCCGCGCTGATCGCGCGCCGCAGCGCCTCGCGAACGGCGTCAGGCGTGGAGCCGTGACTGGACCCACTCCGTTGCTTCGCCACTTCACCCGATTTCATGCGGCATCTCGTCGTGGTTGCCTAGCCAGATTGTATAAAATCGATTTGTGGATTATGCAATCGTGTGTATAAAATACTGAGGAATTGCATCCACCGCAGGAGTGAGGCCATGAAGGGGCTGTTGTATTCGCTGATGTTTCTGACCGCGGTCGCGGTCGCGGCCCCGGCTCAGGCCCAATCTCCCAGCGGGACGCTGGCCAAGATCCGGGATGCCGGCGAAATCCGCCTCGGCCACCGCGATGTCTCGGTCCCCTTCTCCTATCTCGACGGCAATCAGAAGCCGGTCGGCTTCGCGATGGATCTTTGCGCGTTGATCGTCGATGCGGTGAAGGACGAGTTGAAGCTCCCTGCACTTCAGACCAAGCTGCAGCCGATCCAGCTCAGCACGCAGATTCCGCTGATCGAGAACGGGACCATCGACATCGTCTGCGGTCCGGCCACCAACACGCTGGAGCGTCAGAAGGTGGTCGCCTTCAGCGACACCATTTTCGTCTCGAGCATTCGCGCCGTGGTCCGAAAGGATGCTCCGATCAAGACGTTCGAGGATCTGAAGGACAAGCCGGTCGCGCTGACCACTGGCTCGACGTCGATTACCCTGCTTCTGACACGCGGCCAGGAGAAGAATTTTGCGGTCAAGCAGGTCCTGTCCCCGGACCACGCCGCATCCTTCCTCGCGCTCACCACCGGCCGCAGCGACGCCTTCGTCATGGACGACATCCTGCTCGCAGGCCTCATTGCCAACAGCCAGGCGCCCGACAATTGGCGGATCATCGACGACAGCCTGCGTACCGAGCCTTACGGGCTGATCATCCGCAAGGGCGATCCGGAATTCAAAGCGTTGGTCGACAAGACGCTGGTTGCGATGATGAAGAGCGGCCGGTTCGCGGAACTCTACGCGAAATGGTTCACGAAACCCATTCCGCCCAGAAATGTGAACCTGAACTTCCCGATGCCGGCACCCCTTAAGGAGGCGGTTGCTAATCCGAACGACAACGGAGTCTGATCGGTACGCTGTGGATCATCCTTCGATCAATGCGACATCATCGTCGGAACCGTCATGGCTTCCAGCATGGCCCGGGTGACGCCGCCGAGGAAGCGTTCTTGCAATCGGGAATGGCCGTAGCCGCCCATCACCAGCAGGTCGAGGTTCTCGTCGGCGGCCAGCGACAGGATGGTCGGCTGAATATCGGCGCGCGCGGCCGACAGGCTGACCGTGCGGGTGGAGAGTCCGCGCCGGCCGAGATGTCTTGCAAGATTTCTCGCTGAGATTTCGTCGGGAACGGCGTCGGCTTCGTTGATCGTGATGATCACGATCTCCTCGGCGCGGGCCAGGAAGGGTGCGGCGTCGCGCATCGCGCGGGCGGCGAGGCGGCTGCCGTCCCAGCAGATGCCGATCCGCTTCGCCTTGAATACACCACGGAAGGTATAGGGCAGGAAAAGCACTGGGCCGCCCGCCTGGAACAGGATCTCGCCGGGCACGTCGTTGTCGAATGAACCTTGCGCCGGATCGGGCTGCACCACGATGCTGAGATCGTGTAGCCGCGCCATCGCGCCGAGCGAGCCGGCTGCATCGACCGGGATCGCGCCAAGCGGGTGGCATGTGTAGGAAATGCCGGCCTTCGTGGCTTCGCTCTCGAACACTGCCAGCGCTGCCTCGGCCTTCTCCACTGCGCGCTCGCGTTCCATCTCGAATATGGCTGCCGCGGCGGTGCCGGCCTCCACTACATAAGCTGCGCTGGTTGCGACATAGCCGACGGCGACCGCATCGACATGGGCGTTGAGGTGGGCTGCCAGCGAGATCGAGCCGTCAATCACGGGTCGCATCGATCGCTCGGTCGGAATGTGAACGAGAATGTCTTTGTACATGGCGGCGTCTCCGATGGACATCATCCGATGGCTGCAGTTTTTCACTGCCCGCGGCACCTGCGTTGAGCTGCATCAAATGTGCTGCAGCGACTTTCACCGCCGCCTCTGGCCGTGCCTTTGCTTGCCAAGATTTAATCGGCCGGACGGGACGCCGTAAGGTGGCAGTGGCCATGTTGGGTGCAAGGCGACTTACCCAACATGGACATTTCGACATGAACGATCACGTCAATTCCGACACCACTACGTCCCGCAGGATTCTGAAGCCCCGCCGGCTGGCGCTGCTCGGTACTGTGGCCGCGCTTGGCGTGGCCGTGCTGGCTGGCTCTCCCGGCTCTTCGCAGCTCGGGGTTACCTCGTTCATCGCGCCGGCCCAGGCCGCTGAAACGGCTGGAACGCTGCCCGGCTTTGGCGATCTGGTCGCGAAGGTCAAACCCGCCGTCATCTCGGTGCGGGTCAAGATCGACCAGGACAACGACAAGACCGCGATGATGCAACAGAACCGGATGGATTCGGACGAGGACGCGCCGTTCGACCAGTTCTCGCGGCAGTTCGGCTTCCGCCTTCCCAATGGCATGAATGGCATGCCGCGCCAGCGTCACCAGATGATCACGGGTGAGGGCTCCGGCTTCTTCATCTCCGCCGACGGCTATGCGGTGACCAACAACCACGTCGTCGATCACGCCCAGTCCGTGCAGGTGACCATGGATGACGGCACAATCTACACCGCGAAGGTGGTCGGCACCGATCCGAAGACCGATCTCGCGCTGATCAAGGTCGATGGCAAGAAGGACTTCCCGTTCGTCAAATTCTCCGACCAGAAGCCCCGGATCGGCGACTGGGTCGTCGCGGTCGGCAATCCCTTCGGCCTCGGCGGCACCGTCACGGCCGGCATCGTCTCGGCCAGCGGCCGCGACATCGGCAATGGTCCCTATGACGACTTCATCCAGATCGACGCGCCCATCAACAAGGGTAATTCCGGCGGTCCGGCCTTCGACATGAACGGCAACGTGATCGGCGTGAACACTGCGATCTTCTCGCCCTCGGGTGGTTCCGTCGGCATCGGCTTCGACATTCCGGCCTCGACCGCGAAGCTCGTCGTCGCGCAGCTGAAGGACAAGGGCGCGGTTACCCGCGGCTGGCTCGGCGTACAGGTGCAGCCGGTGACCGCCGAGATCGCCGACAGCCTCGGCCTCAAAGAGGCGCGCGGCGCAATCGTCGACAATCCGCAGGACGGTAGCCCGGCGGCGAAGGCCGGCATCGAGGCGGGCGACGTGATCACCGCCGTCAACGGCACCGCGATCAAGGACTCCCGCGATCTCGCCCGCACCATCGCCACCCTGGCACCGGGCACCTCGGTGAAGCTCGACGTCGTCCACAAGGGCGACAGCAAGACAGTGACGCTCGCGCTGGGCGAGTTGCCGAACGAGCGGTTGGCCAAGGCCGACCAGGGCAAGGCTCAGTCGAGCACCGGCACGCCGCGTCTCGGCCTCAGCCTGGCGCCGGCCAGTGAGGTCCAGGGCGCGGGCCAGAAGGGTGTCGTCGTCACCGAGGTCGATCCGCAGGGGCCGGCCGCGCAGCGCGGCATCCAGACCGGCGATGTCATCCTCAACGTCGGCGGCAAGGCCGTCGCCAATGTCGGCGACGTCCGCTCCGAGCTGGCGCAGGCCAAATCGTCCGGCAAGAACAGCGTGCTGTTGCAGGTGAAGAGCGCCGATGCGACGCGGTTCGTCGCGGTGCCGCTTGCGTAAGTCGGGCTGATCTACGCAATCCAAAAGGCGGCCCGCGGGCCGCCTTTTTCATGCGCGTCTGAGGGATACCCACAGGCCGCCGATAACATTCTCGTTAACGGCAGCGATGATGACCCGGTTCGTCCGAAAAAGCCGCGTTCACCCGGCAGATTACGGAGTTGCGTGTTGCGCCTTGACGGCAACGAAGATGCCATGGCGAAATTGCAAGAGTGAAACTTCGGACGTCCGGCCGCCTTGTGGAACCGGCCGGGGGTTCGCATTTGATCGGTGCCGACATGGATCGATTGAAGCTCTCGCTGAGATGTGCGCTGCTCGTGGCGCCGTTGGTGCTGACGACGGGAAGCGCCTTGGGGCGCGACGATGGCCGCTACGCCGACTCCCCGCTTAAGCCGTGGTTCGACAGCCTGCGCAGCCATCTCGGCCCATGCTGCTCGGATGCAGATGGATTTGCCGTCTCGGATCCCGACTGGGAGTCGCACGACGGGCACTATCGCGTGCGTCTCGATGGGCAGTGGGTGGAGGTGCCGGATGAAGCCGTCATTACCGAGCCGAACCGGGCCGGCCGCACCATGGTTTGGCCGGTGAAGACCGCCTTCGGGATTTCCATCCGCTGCTTCATGCCGGGCAGCATGATCTGACGCCGGTCAGCGTCACCGTTTGCTGGATTTACGCGTCGACGATTTCTTGGTTGTCTTCTTCTTGGACGTCTTCTTCTTCTTGGACGTCTTTCGCTTCGACGCCTTCTTCGGGACTTTCTTGCCCTTCTGGCGCGCCTCCGACAGGCCGATCGCGATCGCCTGCTTGCGGCTCTTCACGCGTCCGCCACGACCGCCGGGTCCGCTCTTCGCGGTACCCTTCTTGTAACGGCGCATCTCGCGCTCGACATCATTACTGGCGCTGCGCGAATAGCGGCGCTTCTTTGCCTTGCGTGCCATGCATATTCTCCCTTGGCCGAGGGAGAACCAATCGGCACAGGCATGGTTCCGAAAGCGCGAACGCAACGTCGACGCGAAACGGCCTAGAAGGAATTCGCCAGCTCGATCTCGGCCTCCAGCACCTGGATGCGCCGCGAAGCCTCGGCGAAGGACAGATCCCGCGCATATTGTGCGGGCTGATACGCCTCTTCGCTCAGCCGTTTCAGCCTGAGCCCCTGCGCCCGGGTCATTTGCTCGGTGAGGAAAGCCCTGGCGTCGTATTTACCTTGAACCTGCATGTCGCTGCTCCGTCCTGAAATCGTGACTTGACTATATGTTCTTATTTTGTTCTAACAAGCCATGGACAACAGAATTAATGAAATTCGACGTAAAATCAGCGTCTTGAGGCTGGAAATGGCCGATATCGAGGCGTCTGTCCGCGACCTCGTCGACCGCGATCGAGACTGCACAGAAAAGGCCCTGGCGCAGATGGATCTGCGCCGGAAAATCAACCTGCTGATCGGCGAATGGAAGGCTGCCGGTGGCGGCGATGTCCTGCCGGATGTCCGCGACCGGGTGCGCCTTCGCCCCGTAAAGACAGCCGGCAATCCCGTGCGCGCGATCGCGCGCCGCTGAGACCTTTGGGAGCGCGCGGTGGAGGAGGACCCGGACACGTACCGGATCTTGAGACTGCGCGCCGAGATTCTCGAACTCGGCTCCGCGATCCGGCAACTGCGGCGCGAAGGCCTCGACGACGCCACGGCCCAGCTCTTGATCGCACGCAAGCGCGCACAGCTCGAGCATCTCGTGAAGGCGAATGCCGCGGGACGACTGCATTAACATCGCCGACATCCGACGCAGCTCAAACGACACGCTGGAGTTCGTTGTTCGGATGCCGACGTGGTCTCGATGCTGCAGGCGGTAGAGGAGATCTGTGCCGACGTTCCTGCATCCGAAGCGGCGACGCGTGAGCGCGTTGCAGAAGCTGCGCGAAGTCGCGCAGATAGAGCATTGCTCAGTCGAGGATCTAAAACGCACAGCCGGTGATGCGCTGAGCGTGCGTCGGCGATGTGGCGGTAGAAGGATTTTCGATCGGGGCGCCAAAGCCAAAAGGCCCCGCGATCGCGGGGCCTTCCATCAGCCTGAACGAACACTCACTTGGTGTTGCTCATGCCGCCCTTGTTCGTCATGGTGCCGCCCTGATCGGTGCCGGACGGCTCGGCGCCCTTCGAAGATTTGGTGTTGGCGCCCGTGGTCTGGGATGATGACATCGAGGATCCATGCTTGGCCTTGTGCGATTTGGCCTGCGCGGCGAACGGTGCGGCGGCAAGACCGGTTGCCAACATCACGGCGAGGGTGAGCTTGATCATCTTCATGCGTGGGAACTCCCTGGGTTAAATTGACGCAGGCAGCCAACCGCCGTTCGAAGCAGGAGTTCCGAACCAAGCATCTCCCGCGCCTCACGTCCGCTTCAAGATTGCTTGTCTTCTGCGAGGATGAACACGACGCCCGTGAGTGTCGCGCCGATTGCGAAGGTCGTCACCAGCGTGAGCGCGAAGACGACAACGGCCTGGCTGCCGCCATCGTTCAGCAACTTGGCGACGGCCGGATTGGACAGAACGAGCGCCAAGCTGAATACGAGGCCGAGGGCCGCGCCCATCATCGCATGCGTCATCAGCTTGATGACGCCCGTGGGAGAGATCAGGCCTGGCGACTTCTTTACGCGCATGGAACTGCATCTCGATCTGGTATGCAAACGCGCGCGACGATCGCTGGTTCCATCGGGCATGAAGGAATTGTCATCTGCCGCTTCATCCGGCGTTCATGCCGGTCTTGCGAGGATGAGCGCCATCAACACGGGAACATTCGACATGGGTAAGGTAGTCTTTCTCTATCGCTCGCTGGCCTATCGCAACGCCGCCGCGGACATGCTGCGCAGGGCGCGGAAACTGCCGCGTGGCGCTGAACGCAGCGCGGCCCGACGTTATGCTACGGCACTGCGCGATCTCTCGCAGACGGAAGCCTGGCTCGAAGGGCGCGTCGCCGATGAACCTCGGTCGGTGCAGCGAATGACGACCGCAGCGTCCGGCTAGCCGGATGCGCGTTGCAGCTCGGCGGAGCTGGCGGCGTCAAATTTGCCGGCAGCGGCCGTCGCCGTAGTCTTGGGTGCCAAGGGCACTTCCAGGCGACACAATAGGCCCTCGGCGCGCCAATCGAATTGCGCCCGTCCACCAAGCTGGGACTCGACGCTCGCAAGCAGGCTCCGCGTACCGAAGCCACGAGATTTCGGCCTCCTGACGTGCGGGCCGCCGGTTTCCTCCCAGGTCAAAGTGAGGAGGTCGTCCTCGACCTGCCAGCCGATCATGAGGCGTCCCGACCGCGTCGACAGCGCGCCATACTTTGCCGAGTTGGTGAAGAGCTCGTGCAGCGCCAGTGCCAACGTCTGCGCGGTCGCCGGCCGCAACTGGACCTCGGGACCTGCCAACTTGATCTGGCCGTCACGCGAATAGGGCGCAACCTCCTCTTCGATCAGCTTCGATAGCTTGGCGCCCTGCCAGCTCGACAGCGACAGGATCGTGTGCACGCGCGCCAGTGCATTGATGCGTCCTTCGACGGCGTTGACGTAAGCCTTGACCTCGTCGGCACGGGTGAGGCGAACGATCGATTGCGCCAGCGCCAGCGCATTCTTGGCGCGATGATCGACTTCCCGCGCGAGGAGATTCTGCCGCTCCTCGGCGCGCTTGCGCTCCGTAATGTCCACGGTGACGCCGCTCACGCGCACCACGCGACCGGCGTGGTCCACCGTCGCGGCCGCTGTGCCGACGCACCAGCGCACCTCGCCATCGGGGCGGCTGACACGAAATTCCCCTTCATAGGCACGCGCGCCGGTATTGAACGCGGCAACGGCCCGGCTGAACTGGTCGGCGTCGCCGGGGTGCAGCAGGGCCTGGATGTTGGCCGACGTGACGTTGAAAGTCTCGGGAGTCACCCCGAAGATGCGGTACTGGCCTTCGTCCCACATCCAGTCGCCATTGATCCAGTCCCAATCCCAGGATCCCATCTTGCCGGCGGCGATGGCCATGCTGCGCCGCTCTTCGCTCTCGCGCAACTTCGCGGTGGAGTTTTCCAATTCCGCCGTGCGCGCGCGGACGCGGTCCTCGAGCTCCCGGTTCAGCCGCTCGAGCTCTCGCGTCTTGCGATAGAGCTCGGCAAACACCTTGATCTTGGCGCGTAGCACCTCCGGTATCACCGGCACCGGCACGTAGTCGACCGCACCCATCTCGTAGCCGCGCAACCGGTCGATGTCGCTGACCTGAATGGCCGAGATGAAGATCATCGCGGTCTTCTGGAAGCGCGGATGTTCGCGGATCATCGCGGCAAGCTCGAAACCGTCGAGCTCGGGCATGCAGACGTCGACCAGGATCACCGCGATCTCGGTCTTGAGCAGCACTTCAAGCGCCTCGCGGCCGGACGAGGCTATCACGAGGTTCTCGCCGAGATCCTTCAAGATCACCTCATAAGCGAGCAGCTTGGCCGGCTGGTCGTCGACGAGGAGGATGTTGACCTTTTCGTGGTCCATTCGCGGATCCAAACTCAGCGGTGCAGCCACATGCGGATCGCAAGCAGCAATTGATCGGTGTTGACGGGTTTGGCGAGGTAGTCGGACGCGCCGGCTTCCAGGCATTTCTCCCGGTCGCCCTTCATCGCTTTGGCGGTCAGCGCGATGATGGGCAAGCGCGCAAAGGCCGGGTTCTCGCGGATCACGCCGATGGTCTGATAGCCATCCATCTGCGGCATCATGATGTCCATCAGCACGATGGCGATTTCCGGATTGGAGTCGACCAGCGTCACCGCCTCGCTGCCCGTGGTTGCCGTCAGCACCTTCATGCCGCGTCGTTCCAGCACGCTCGACAGCGCGAAGATGTTGCGGGCGTCGTCGTCGACGAGCAGGGCGGTCTTGCCGATCAGGTCCTCGTCGGAGCTGTTCAGCTTCTCGAGCATGCGCTGCTTCTCGACCGGCAGTTCAGTGATCACGCGGTGCAGAAACAGCGCGGTCTCGTCGAGCAGGCGCTCCGGCGATTCCACGCCCTTGACCACGATGCTGCGCGCCATGGTGTGGAGCTCGGCGTCTTCCTCCGCCGAGAGCTCGCGGCCGGTGAACACGACGACCGGAACGTTCGACAGCGCCTCGTCGTTACGGATCTGGTCGAGCACCTCGAAGCCGCTCATGTCGGGCAGCCGCAGGTCGAGCACCACGCAATCGCAGGGTGTTTCGCGCAGCGTCGAGAGTGCGCCCGCGCCGGTGTCGCTCGTCACGATCTCGATGTCGTCGTGATGCAGGAGCTCGCGGATCGAGAGCTGCTCGGCCTCGTTGTCCTCGACGATCAGGAGCCGCTTCCGGCGAGGCCGCGCATATTCCTTGATCTGCGTCAGCGCGGCCGAAACGCCTTCGGTCGTAGTCGGCTTGTTAACGAAGGAGAAGGCGCCCCGCGCCAGCGCGTGCTGACGGTCCTCGTCGAGGGTGATGATCTGTACGGGGATGTGGCGTGTGAGCGGATTGTGCTTGAGCTGGCTCAGCACCGTCCATCCCAGCATGTCCGGGAGGAACACGTCGAGCGAGACAGCCCGCGGTTGATATTGCTTGGCAAGCTCGAGCGCCTCCGCGCCGCGCGCGGCGACCAGGACCTTGAAACCCTTGTCACGGGCGAGATCGACCAGCACCCGTGCATAATGCGGGTCGTCCTCGACGATCAGCAGGATGCTGTCCCCGGGCTCGACGCCGAGCCGGTCGTCGGGCAATTGCTCGATGACGCGCTGCTGTTCCGGCGCGGCCGGCTGTAGCGCCGGCGGCTGGCTGTACTGCTGGGGCGCAGGCGCGGCACGCGGCGCGAGCGTCGGGCCGGAATATTTCAGCGGCAGGTAGAGCGTGAAGGATGAACCCTTGCCCGGCGCGCTGTGCAAATGGATCTCGCCGCCGAGCAGGCTCGCGAGCTCGCGGCTGATGGCAAGGCCGAGGCCTGTGCCGCCGTATTTACGGCTGGTGCCGGCGTCCGCCTGCTGGAACGCCTCGAAGATCAGCTTCTGCTTCTCCAGGGGAATCCCGATGCCGGTATCGGACACTTCGAACGCGATCACGGCCGGCGCGGCATTCAGCACCGGGTGATCCGTTCCCCAGCCGCCGACCGCGCCGGCGACCTTCAGGCGTACTTCGCCCTCGGCGGTGAACTTGAAGGCGTTGGAGAGCAGGTTCTTCAGCACCTGCTGCAGGCGCTTGGAGTCGGTGACGATGCTGCGCGCAAGGTTCGGATCGACGTCGATCTTGAACGACAGGTTGCGGTTTTCAGCCTCGTGCCGGAACGGCCGGCCGACGGTCTCGAGCAGGTTCGCGGTCAGGATCTCCTCGGCATCGACCGTCACCGTGCCGGACTCGATCTTGGAGAGATCGAGAATGTCGCTGATGAGGTTGAGAAGATCGGTGCCGGCGCCGTGGATGGTGCGGGCGAATTCGACCTGCCTGGTGGTGAGGTTGCCGTCCGGATTGTCGGTGAGCTGCTGGCCGAGGATCAGGATCGAATTGAGCGGCGTGCGCAGCTCGTGGCTCATATTGGCGAGGAATTCGGACTTGTACTTCGAGGTCAGCGCGAGCTCCGTCGCCTTCTCCTCCAGCGCGCGGCGGGCCTGCTCGATTTCCTGGTTCTTGCGTTCGACCTCGACGTTACGCTCGGCGAGCTGTTGGGCCTTCTGTTCGAGCTGGTCGTTGGTCTGCTGCAACTCACGCTGCTGCGTCTGAAGCTCGCCGGCGAGCTGCTGCGATTGTTTGAGCAGGCCTTCGGTCTGCATCGTCGCCTCGATCGAGTTGAGCACGATGCCGATGGAGTCGGTGAGCTGTTCCAGGAACGTCATCTGCGACGTCGTGAAGGAAGCCAGCGAGGCGAGCTCGATCACCGCCTTGACCTGGCCTTCGAACAGCACCGGCAGCACCACGAGGTTCTTCGGCGCGACGCGGAACAGCGCCGAATTGATCGGCACCACGTCGGACGGGATGTCGCTGACCAGGCGCGGTCGCCTGTCGAGCGCGCACTGGCCGATCAGGCCGTGGCCGAATTGCAGCACGCGCTGATACGGATAGACACCGTCGCTGGCGTAGGACGCGAGCAGCAGGAGTTGCGGACTATCCTCGCTCTCGACCTGGTAGATCACACCGGTGTGGGCGTTCACCAGCGGCGACAATTCGGTGAGCAGGAGCCGGCCGACGGTGGCGAGATCGCGCTGGCCCTGGAGCATGTTGGTGAACTTGGCAAGGTTGGTCTTCAGCCAGTCCTGCTCGGTGTTCACGTCCGTCGTGAGACGGAGGTTCGTGATCATCGTGTTGATGTTATCTTTCAGCTCGGCCACTTCGCCGCGGGCATCGACCTGGATCGACCGTGTCAGGTCGCCCTTGGTCACGGCGGTCGCGACTTCCGCGATCGCGCGCACCTGCGAGGTGAGGTTGGCCGCCAGCAGGTTGACGTTGCCGGTGAGGTCCTTCCAGGTGCCGGCGGCGCCGGGCACGTCGGCCTGACCGCCGAGCCGTCCCTCGACGCCAACCTCGCGCGCCACCGACGTCACCTGGTCGGCGAAGGTCGCGAGCGTCGAGGTCATGTTGTTGATGGTGTCAGCGAGCGCCGCGACCTCGCCCTTTGATTTCACCGTGAGGTTCTGCTTGAGGTCGCCGTTGGCGACCGCCGTCACCACCTTGACGATGCCGCGGACCTGCTCGGTCAGGTTCGCTGCCATGAAGTTGACGGTGTCGGTGAGGTCCTTCCAGGTGCCGGCGACGCCGGGCACCTGGGCCTGGCCGCCGAGCTCGCCTTCGGTGCCGACCTCGCGCGCCACGCGTGTGACTTCGCCGGCGAAGGCGTTGAGCTGGTCCACCATGGTGTTGATGGTGTTCTTCAGCTCGAGGATTTCGCCCTTCACGTCCACGGTGATCTTGCGTGAGAGGTCGCCGCGCGCCACGGCGGTGGTGACTTCGGCGATGTTGCGGACCTGCGTGGTGAGGTTCGCGGCCAGGAGGTTGACGTTGTCGGTGAGGTCCTTCCAGGTGCCGCCGACGCCGGGCACCACGGCCTGACCGCCGAGGCGGCCCTCGGTGCCCACCTCGCGCGCAACGCGCGTCACTTCGGCGGCGAAGGAGCGGAGTTGCTCGACCATGGTGTTCAAGGTGTCCTTGAGCAGCAGGATCTCGCCGCGTACGTCCACGGTGATCTTTTTGGAGAGGTCGCCACCGGCGATCGCGGTTGCGACTTCCGCGATGTTGCGGACCTGCGCCGTCAGGTTCGACGCCATGAAGTTGACGTTGTCGGTGAGGTCCTTCCAGGTACCGGCGACGCCGGGCACCTCGGCCTGGCCGCCGAGCTTGCCTTCGGTGCCAACCTCGCGCGCCACGCGCGTGACTTCGCCGGCGAAGGCGTTGAGCTGGTCCACCATCGTGTTGATGGTGTCCTTGAGCTGAAGAATCTCGCCGCGCACGTCCACGGTGATCTTGCGAGATAAGTCGCCGCGCGCCACAGCGGTCGTCACCTCGGCGATGTTGCGGACCTGGGCGGTGAGGTTGCCCGCCATCGAGTTCACGCTGTCGGTGAGATCCTTCCAGGTGCCGGCGACGCCGGGCACGTTGGCCTGACCGCCGAGACGGCCCTCCGTGCCGACCTCACGCGCCACGCGCGTGACCTCGCCCGCGAAGCGGTTGAGCTGGTCCACCATCGTGTTGAGGGTGTCCTTGAGCTGGAGGATCTCGCCGCGCACGTCCACCGTGATCTTGCGCGACAGGTCGCCGCCGGCGATCGCGGTCGCGACCTCGGCAATGTTGCGGACCTGGGCGGTGAGGTTGCCCGCCATCGAGTTCACGGAGTCGGTAAGATCTTTCCAGGTGCCAGCGACGCCGGGCACGTCGGCCTGGCCGCCGAGCTTGCCGTCGGTACCGACCTCGCGCGCCACGCGCGTCACTTCGCCGGCGAAGGCGTTGAGCTGGTCGACCATGGTGTTGAGCGTTTCCTTCAATTGAAGGATTTCGCCCGAGACGTTCACGGTGATCTTCTTGGACAGGTCGCCCTTGGCGACGGCGGTCGCGACCTCCGCGATGTTGCGGACCTGGCCGGTCAGGTTCGAGGCCATCGAGTTGACGGAGTCGGTCAGGTCCTTCCAGGTGCCGCCGACGCCGCGCACGACGGCCTGGCCGCCGAGCTTGCCTTCGGTGCCGACCTCTCGGGCGACGCGCGTGACTTCGCCGGCAAAGGCGTTGAGCTGGTCCACCATGGTGTTGATGGTGTCCTTCAGCTCCAGGATTTCACCGCGGACGTCCACCGTGATCTTCTTTGACAAGTCACCGCCGGCGACCGCCGTCGTCACCTCGGCGATGTTGCGGACCTGCGCGGTCAGGTTCGACGCCATCGAGTTGACGCTTTCGGTGAGGTCCTTCCAGGTGCCGGCGACGCCGAGCACGTTGGCCTGGCCGCCGAGCCGCCCGTCGGTGCCGACCTCGCGCGCCACGCGCGTCACTTCGCCGGCGAAGGCGTTGAGCTGGTCGACCATGGTGTTGAGCGTCTCCTTCAGCTGAAGGATCTCGCCCGAGACGTTCACCGTGATCTTCTTCGAGAGGTCGCCGCCGGCGATCGCGGTCGCGACGTCGGCGATATTGCGGACCTGCGCGGTGAGGTTCGACGCCATGAAGTTGACGTTGTCGGTGAGGTCCTTCCAGGTGCCGGCGACGCCGGGCACCTGCGCCTGGCCGCCGAGCTTGCCTTCGGTGCCGACTTCGCGCGCCACGCGCGTCACTTCGGAAGCGAAGGAGTTGAGCTGGTCCACCATGGTGTTGATGGTGTCCTTCAGCTCCAGGATCTCGCCGCGCACGTCCACCGTGATCTTGCGGGACAAGTCGCCGCGCGCCACGGCGGTCGTCACGTTGGCGATGTTGCGGACCTGTGCGGTCAGGTTGCCGCACATCGCGTTCACGGAGTCGGTGAGATCCTTCCAGGTGCCGGCGACGCCGGGCACGATCGCCTGACCGCCGAGCTTGCCGTCGGTGCCGACCTCGCGCGCCACGCGCGTCACCTCGGAGGCGAAGGAGCGCAGCTGGTCCACCATCGTGTTGATGGCTTCCTTGAGCTGAAGGATCTCGCCGCGGACGTCGACGGTGATCTTCTTGGAGAGGTCGCCGTTGGCGACCGCGATCGTTACCTCGGCGAGGTTGCGAACCTGGTTGGTCAGGTTGTTCGCCATCGAGTTGACGCTCTCGGTCAGGTCCTTCCAGACGCCGGTCACTTCCGGTACCTGAGCCTGGCCGCCGAGCTTGCCTTCGGTACCGACCTCGCGCGCCACGCGCGTCACCTCGGAGGTGAACACGCCGAGCTGCTTGATCATGGTGTTGACGATGTTCGCCGACTGCAGGAACTCGCCGCGCAAGGGGCGGCCGTCGACGTCGAGTTTGACGGTCTGGAGCAGGTCGCCTTGCGCCACCGCCGCGACCGCGCGCGTCACCTCGCGCGTCGGCCACAACAGGTCGTCGATCAGTGTGTTGACGGAGCCTTCCATATCGGCCCAGGAGCCGGAGGCGAGGCCGAATTTCACGCGCTGGCGGGTCTTGCCCTCGCGGCCCACCACCTGGCCGACCAGTTCGAGCTGCTGCGCCATGCGCTGGTTGGCCGCGATGATTTCGTTAAGGGTGTCGGCGATCTTGCCATCGATGCCGAGATAATCGCCGCTCATCCGCACCGAGAAATCGCCGCTGCGCATTGCTTGCAAGGCGAGCAGCAATTCCGCCCGGGAATCCGGCTCCGAGGTACCATTGATTTTTGGCTTTGGCCCGCGACGACCGGAGCGTGATGCTGTTCCGGGATCGAGGTCGCTCATACTAAATCCCCCCCGCAAGCGTCGGCCGAAGCCAAAGGCAAGACGCGACTGGTCAAAATAGAGCGTCAGCCAAATTCGAAATCAAGCGCCAAGGTTGCGGCGCAAGGAATTGGAACTTGCCATGCTCAGCCCGGCCGAAATAACCGCTGGGGTTGCCAATGGTTCCATCCGCTTTCGCGAAATTCTCGCTTCTGGAAGGGCACTTGCGTTCCCATTTCGAAACCCATGGCCGTCGGCTTAGGAACGACCTCGGGCGGTCAGGATTCCAATGGCGCGATGCGGGACGGGACAAGATGCCTGAGAGCGATTGCACGATGCGGCCGCTGAACCAGCAGCATCATCCGGAGGACAAGTAAGGCTGCTACTTGTCCGCCATGGTTCGCTCCGCATCCTTCGCCTGCGAGCGAAGCGTCGGCAGTTGTTCGCGGGCAAACGCCGCAAGCGCGGCATTGTCGGGCGCTTTCAGATAGTGCTCAAGCAGGTCGATTGCGGATTCATATTCGGGAATCTGGGCGGCGTAGAAGCTTTTGACGTAAGTCGGGCCGTCCGAATTTTGGGGCTCGACGAGGCACGCGCCAGCCGTTGTCGTCTTGCCGACACGCGGCTCCGCACCAATCGCCTCCTGAATCCGCTTCAGTGCCTTGTCGCGCTTGGCAGCCTCTTCTGCGCGCAAGGCGGCAAGGTTTTTAACCTCTGTATTGCCCTTCAGGTCGGTGCTTTCCAGGAGGCTCTGCTGGAAGCGGCTGAATGTATAGAGGCCGCTGATGACATCGGTTGCGGTGGGCGCACGGTTGCCCGACTTTCGCTCGCCCGTGCTGTCGGCAAGTGCTGTGGTGTTGATGAACACAAGGACTATCGCGACAAGAACTCGCATGGATATCCAATGATCGATCGGGTGCGAAGTTCCCTGAACGTTACGATCCGGTAAGGCCAGTTGCGGCGTAGGGGTTCCGTCCCCACGTCCTCTCCATGAAACAGTCTGACATCTTCAGGGATAACGCCGACAACTGCCTGCAGCTTGCCGAGCGTGCGGAAGGGCAACCCGCCTACAATCGCTATTCGCGCATGGCGGATGCCTGGACGGCATTGGCGAAAGAGCAGGACTGGCTTGATGGCGAAATCCCGCCCGTCATGGTTCGCATCCAGCAAACGCGGGATGAATAGGGGGTCTCATTTTCGTCAATCTCCGTGTGAGGCCGCGCACGGAATGTAAGCGACCAAACAGGGATCATCGGGCAATAGTCGATCGCGTTGATTTTTGGATTCCAGAAGGAGGTTTTGCGATGGCTCCACGTCTGGCTCTTCTCTCGCTCATTCTCGCCTTTGGCGTTTCGGTCGCGTTCGCGACGGTGACGACGGTGCGGCAGGTGCATCAGGAAAACGCAGCGGCGGCAATCCACGCAACGCATAGCTAGCGCTTGGGTCCTCCCGCGCGCTGGAACATTCGTTGTGCCAGCGCGTAACCGCTTCAAGACATCAGGAGAGGCGAGAGGACATCATGGTGCATTCCGACCACGGCATCGTCAAAGACAAGCGGGCGGAGGATCAGCCGCGCGACAAGCGGCGTGCACAGACCGTGCACAAGACGGATCCGAAGGGTTCGCCGTCGCGTGAAGCGACGCGCGATCCCAGGCTGAGCGACAAAAGCAAAACGCCGGGCTCCGGCGTGATGTCGGACGATTCCGGCGACGCTCCGACGGGCTAACTGCGCGAGGAACGAATCCCAGCGCGAAGAGTCGACGGATTGCTTCCGGTAGTCATGCCCCCGGTGAGCCGGAAGCAATTTCCAAGGACGGCCCTGGCACCCACCGTGCCGGGGTCGTTTTGGCTTTCTGAATGGCCCGTGGATTAATCCTTGGGCTCATTTCTCGCTATTGCCTTCGGGATCTCCCTGAGTGTGTCCCTCAGGGCCGCGGCCGAATAAGCCGAAGTTGCTCGACTTCACGCCGGCCGCCGCATCGACGCCCACGGCGGCCAGTCCGGACTTGAGGAGCTCACGGACTGCCGCCGCCCGTGTCGGCATGCGATGTTTGAACCGGAAATCATCAACGGCGGCCAACTCTTCCGGCGAGAGCATGACCTGAAGGCGCTCGGCGCGAAGGTCGTTCATGATCGATCACGCAAATTGAGTAAGTTGAGTAGTTTGCTCAATGGACGAACCTGGCAAGAGTTCCACAAGAGTCGGAAAAATCATCAAATTAGTAAAAATACTCAACAAAATCAATAAGTTATATTGAAACCACTCTCGCGATGGCGCATTCTCTTGGAAAGGGAGAAAGGCCATGACGGACGACGTCAGGTTACCCCGCAAGCTTTCCGAAGAGCCCAAAGCGCCCAAGCCGGTGCGCCCGAGCCACCAGAAGGTCATCGATCAAGTCGAACGCTGGGCCAACAGCCCGGGCCTGCAGCCACCGAGGACGGAAGATGCGAAGACGATCTGAACCCCACACATTCGAACAACGTCTCGATGCGCAGAGGCTGCGGCTTGAGCACGAATCGTCAGACCTGCCGGACGGCCACCAGCGCGATTCCGTTGCAGCGCGCATCGAGCAACTCCAGACCGCCGCGGAAATGTACGATTTCCTGATGCTCCGGGAAGAAGCCGCGGCCCCTCTCTGATCGCTCCCAGCGTTCGGGCTGTTTTGGGCGAGAGGTGATGCGAAGCTGTCGCCTCAGCCACCACGCCGACACGGAATCCATGGCCCAAGCCAGAATGGCGGTGGCGAACGCGCCGACGACGCTTGTCGATACCATGACATAGAAGACTGCGGCGAATGCTGCGAGGCCAATGCTTCCGAGGCCGGCGCCCGCAGCATCCAGCGCTGCGGCCTGCTGCCCGCGCCGCCGCCCATTGAGACCGGCCTTCTTTTTGGCTCGGCGCTCATGGCTTTCGATCAGCGTCGTGCTGGCGCAGAAGATGGCCGGGAGGGCCAGGAATAGTCTTCGAGCAGGCCGAACGCGACCGCAAGCCAAACGGCAAAAGCGACGATGGTGGCGGGCAACGCGGCGAGCCGAAACCTCATCAGCAGAAGGCAGACGGCGAGGCTGTAGCAGGCGAGGGCAACAGCACCGTAGATCATGGTCCAGCTTTCCGTTGCGGCATAATGCGGGCCGTGCTGAACGATGGTGATGCCTAGCGTCGCAAGCGCGACCGACGGCGCGGCGCCGAGAAGCCCGCCGAAGCTTTTGGGCCTGAGCATATCGCCCAGGATCGCGAAGGCGGACACGATCACGCCGCCGGCGATGAAACGCAGGACATATTCGGTCATGGCCCTACCCGTCGGTCTCCGGGCTCGCGGTATGACTTCGCCAATGTCCACGGCCTCAGCATCCGCTCGACGACGACGCCGAGAGCGAAGCCCACGACGACATCGCTGGCCCAATGCGCGAGCAGCGCCACGCGCGTCAACGAGAGCGCCACGGCAATGGAGCGCACGAGACGGCGGCGGGCGGGCGGCAGCAGGCTGGCCGCTGACGCGAGAGCGCCCATATGCACGGCGTGGCCCGACGGGAAGGCGTCGCGCGGCCGTCCGGAGAAGGGGATGCCGTGGCGATGGCCTCGCACAGTTAGCCGGTCTGGCCTGACTTGATCGAACGCGGATTTCAGGATGTGCGGCAGCACCGCCGTGGCAAGCGAAACCGCCAGGATGTGATTGGCCGCGCGGCGCTGTTCGGGAGGTCGAAGCCGGGTGTAGAGCCAACCTGCAGCGGCGAGGGCGAGCATCACATGCTCGTCCGCGCCCCAGGTCAGCGCCTCGGCGGTCTGCTCGAGCTCTGAATTGGTGCGATCCGCGATCTCGTTCGCGATCGCGATATCGATCCGTGTTGGTTTGACTGTTACGAGCGCCATAGGTCTGTGGCTGGCGAAACGATCTCCATGACAGTGCTTTAGAGCTCGGGCGCCGGGCTCACTTGGACTGACCGACGCTCGGTGCCTTGCCGAGCTCGTTGGCCATGTCGAGGTGGTGCTTGAGCGCCGGTAGCGTCTTCCCGGCCCAATCCTTCAGCTCGGCATTGTCGCCACCCTTGGCGTAACGTTCGAACAGCGAGACCGCGTCCTTGTGCGCGCTGACCTGGTAAGAGTCGTAGTCCGAACTGAAATCCTTACCGGTAGCACCCTTCAACTTATCGAGCTTGCTCTGCTGCGAGCCGTCGAGCGCCGTCGGCAAGGTTGCCTGCACCTTGCCATCGCCAACCAGGCCCTCGAGCTCGCCGCGGGTCTTGGTGTGGTCGGTCACCATCTGCTGTGCGAAGCTCTTCTCCTGCGCATTTCCCTTCTGCTCGGCGAGCTTGCTCGATTCGATCTCGAACATGTCGCTGATGGCGACCTCCTTGACGAAGTCGGCGGTAGCAGGCGCGACGCCGAGGGCCGAATTGACGCCGGTCTTCTCGCCCAGCGATTGGGCAAGCGCGGGGCCCGCGAGAAGCACGCACGCAAGCGCGATGATGGCACGTTTCATGGTCCGATCCCTCCGGTTGGTCGCGCGACCGCTTGCCGCGCCAGAATGCGCCGACCAACACGGTGTCGGGGCCGATGTTCCTAATCCGTCGGATTGCGGCCGGTGCGCGGGTTGATCGGATCGGTCGGCTTTCGCCGTAGCCCCTCCGGCAGGAACGGTTCGGTCGGCGAGGCCGACGGATCGGCCCGCACATCGGCATGATGCTGCGCGCGCTCGTGCGGTGTCTTGTTGTCATTGAACTGCCGCTTCACATCGACGCCGTCGACGGGATCATTGACGCCATGCTGGGTATCGCGGAAATCGCTCATGGTTCACCTCGTTCCATCGCGAACAGCTCTCGGTTTCCTGTCGCGAAACATTGAGAACAGCGCGCTTCCGGCGATGTTCCTGCGGGGTCACCAGATGTCACATCCCGGAACGATCGCCCCCCAAATCCGGTTGGTCCCACGCATTGGCGGAGCGGAGAGGAGAATTGAGATGTTGAGTCAGGGCGAAATGGATCGCAACGAGATGGGCCGGTTGATCGGCAGCGACAAGGTCGAGGGAACGTCCGTTTACGGCGCCGATCGCAACCGGATCGGCTCGATCGAGCGCGTGATGATCGACAAGGTGAGCGGCAAGGTGTCCTACGCCGTGCTTGGTTTCGGCGGATTTCTCGGCCTCGGCAACGACCACTATCCGCTGCCCTGGCAGTCGCTGAAATACGACACCGAGCTCGGCGGCTACGTCACCGGGCTCACCGCCAAGGAACTGGAGGGCGCGCCGAAATACGGCGAGAGGAGCGATTGGAACTGGGGTGACGACGCTGCAATGCGCGGCATCAACGCCTATTACGGCGTTCCCGTCGCGTAGCAATCACAGAGGGAGAAGGAACGGCCCAACGACGATCCCCGGCATCAGAATGACTGGGGCTCGCACGCCCAGACGGACAAGCCCTGGAAGGGCAACCCGGAGAAGGAGCAGAAGTCGGGTGAGGCAAAGCCCGATCTCGAGAAATGGCAAGAGGCCAAGACGCACTGACCGAAGTGCACAGGCAGTTGCAAACCGCATGAGCGCGGCAGGCACACTGCCGCGCTTCTCTTTTGAGCATGTGCATTCACGAATGACAGCGGTGCTCCCGCAAGGCGGAACCATGCTTCGGCGCTGCGGTTAGGCTCCCGGCGCGCGAGCATGGCAGGGCTGCTTGCGAGCTGAACTACACGGCGCTGCTGGCCGGTCTCGCGTTGTCGCCCGGCGGCATCGGAACCCTGGTGCTGATGCCTGTGGTCGGCCGTCTCGTCAGCGCGGTGCACCCCAAATATCTCATCATGTTCAGCGCTGCCATCGTTGCGCTGTCGATGTGGCATCTGACAGGGATCAACGGCGACATCACTTACGGCTACGCGGCGCTCTCGCGCATCTTCCTCGCGGTCGGCTTGCCTTTCCTGGTCCTGCCGGTGACCACCGCCTCCTATGACGGCGTGCCGCCGGACAAGATCAACCAGGCCTCCGCGCTGATCAACGTCGCCCGCAACATCGGCGGCTCCATGGGCGTCGCGCTGGCGCAGACGATCTTCGCGGAGCGCCAGCAATTCCATCAGAGCCGTCTGATCGAGCACGCCGCGCCATCCGACCTCGGCTATCAGCAAGCCATCTATGCCATGACGCGCTACTTCCAGGCGCAGGGCTCGAATGCGAGTGATGCGGCCGCACACGCGCTCGCCTGGGTCGGCAAGACCCTGCAGCAGCAGGTCGACTTCCTCGCCTATATCGACGTGTTCTGGACGCTTGCCATCATCGCGGTGCTGATGATCCCCACCGCCGCCGTGCTGCGCCCGATCGATTTGAGCGCTCCGGCGCGGGGGCATTGAGCTTTTTCCGTCATTGCGAGCGCAGCGAAGCATTCCAGATTGCTGGCCGCGGAGAGACCCTGGATTGCTTCGCTGCGCTCGTAATGACGAGACTACAGCCAGAACGCATTCCATCTCACCCCGTCGCGTCCCTCCGTCCGGGCCCCGCATGCACATGCACCTGTTTCGCATGCAGCGTCTCGCCGCACTCCGAGCACACCATCACGGGATCGAACAGCCTGCCGCAAGTCTTGTGCTCGTGCAGCAGCGGGCGGCCGCGTTCGTCGCCCATGTGGGTGTCGCCCCAATGCACCATCGCCATGATGATCGGGTAGAGGTCGAGGCCTTTCTGCGTGAGGATGTATTCGCAGCGCTTCGGCGACTCGGAATAGGGGACGCGGCGCAGGATGCCGAAGCGGACCAGCTTCTTCAGTCGCTCCGAGAGCAGGTGCCGTGTGATCTGGAGCGAGGACTGGAATCCCTCGAACCGCCGCACGCGTAGAAAACATTCGCGCAGGATCAAGAGCGTCCATCGGTCGCCGACCACGGCAATGGTGCGCGAGAGCGAGCAGGGCTCTTCGTCCAGCGTGTCCCATTTCATGTTGGTTCTCCGGTCAGTAAGTCTGAAAAAGGAACTGAATTGAATGATCAAGGATATTTACAAAGTAAGCTAGCACTCAGTTCTGCAGTTTGACAGTTCTATTTTAGAACTATAGCCTCCGGTCAATCACCAGCACGCCATGCGTGGAGCAGCGCGGCCAGTCGAAGGAGGCGATCTTGTCTAGGCGAAACGCTACAGCAGCCATCATCGGAGCCGGCGATTTCATCGGCTCGGAGATCGCCAAGAAATTCGCCGCCGAGGGATTTTCGATCTTCGCCGGCCGCCGCAACGGCGACAAGCTCGCGCCACTGGTGACGGACGTCGAGGCGGCCGGCGGCGAGATCCACGCGTGCTCGCTCGATGCGCGGAAGGAGGAAGAAGTCATCTCCTTCCTCAACGACGCCGACAAGCACGCGCCGCTTGAAGTCTGCATCTTCAACGTTGGTGCCAATGTCAATTTCCCGATCCTCGACACCACCGAGCGCGTGTTCCGCAAAGTCTGGGAGATGGCCTGCTATTCCGGCTTCCTTGCGGGCCGTGAAGCCGCGCGGCTGATGCTGCCCCGCGGGGGCGGCAACATCTTCTTCACCGGTGCGACTGCAAGCTTGCGTGGCGGTAGTGGCTTTGCCGCCTTCGCCAGCGCCAAATTCGGCCTGCGCGCGGTGGCGCAGGCGATGGCGCGTGAGCTCGGACCGAAGAACATCCATGTCGCCCATCTCATCATCGATTCCGGCGTGGACACCGAATGGGTGCGGCAACGCCGGCTCGAGGCGCTCGGTCCGAACGCGCTGGACAATCCCGACCTCCTCATGCCGCCGTCGTCGGTCGCGGACTCCTATTGGCAGCTCTATCAGCAGCCGAAGAGCGCCTGGACTTTCGAAATGGAGATCAGGCCATTCGGAGAGAAATGGTGACCGCAGCGCAAAAGTCCGGCTAGACTGATCCAAGCATCAAGCAAAACTACGGGAGGAAGCTTACGTGAAGACCGCGATAACCGAACTGTTCGGCATCGAGCACCCCATCATCCAGGGCGGCATGCATTTCGTCGGCTTTGCCGGGCTGGCGGCTGCCGTCTCCAATGCCGGCGGGCTCGGCATCATCACCGGTCTCACACAGAAGACACCGGAATTGCTTGCGAAGGAGATCGCGCGCTGCCGCGACATGACCGACAAGCCGTTCGGTGTGAACCTCACCTTCCTGCCGACCTTCTCGGCACCGCCTTACCCGGAGTACATCGCCGCGATCGTCGGAGGGAGGCGTCAAGTCCGTGGAGACGGCGGGGCGCAGCCCGGAACAATACATGCCCGCGCTGAAGGCCGCCGGCATCAAGGTCATCCACAAATGCACGTCAGTTCGCCATTCGCTGAAGGCCGAGCGCATCGGCTGCGATGCGGTGAGCGTCGACGGCTTTGAGTGTGGTGGTCACCCCGGCGAGGACGACATTCCCAACATGATCCTGCTGCCGCGCGCGGCGGAGGAATTGAAGATCCCGTTCGTCGCCTCCGGCGGCATGGCCGACGGACGCAGCCTCGTCGCGGCGCTGTCGCTGGGCGCGGCCGGCATGAACATGGGCACGCGCTTCATTGCCACCAAGGAAGCGCCGGTGCACCAGAACGTGAAGAATGCACTGGTCGCGGCGACCGAGCTCGACACCCGCCTGATCATGCGCGCTTTGCGCAACACCGAGCGCGTGCTGAAGAACGCCAATGTCGATCGCCTGCTCGAGATCGAACTCGAGAAGGGCGCCAAGCTCACCATCGACGACATCCACGATCAGGTCGCGGGCGTCTATCCCAAGATCATGCTGGACGGGCAGATGGATGCAGGCGCCTGGAGTTGCGGCATGGTCGCAGGCCTCATCCGCGATATCCCCTCCTGCAAGGAACTCATTGATCGCATCATGGGCGAGGCGGAAACCATCATCCGCAGCCGCCTGATGGGGTTCCTGGATGGGGCAGGGGCGACGCGAAAGGTCGCCTGACATCGTCAAACTTCTTAACCACAGCGGCAATTGGCCGCTGGAATTGCACGCGACGGCTCCTAAATAGGGGTAAATTACCCCTTTCAAAATCAATTTCAGGAGGCGTCCATGGTCCTGAAAAGCGTTCCTTTTGCAGTTGCCGTTGCGCTCGTGCTCGCATGGGGCGGCACCGCGCGCGCTGACGACTACAAGCCTGACGAATATCTCGGCCTCGATCTGTCCAAAGCCGTGCTGTCGCCGAAGCGGCTCGGGCCGGAAACGCAATTCGCGCCGGTCGCGTTAGAAGCGAAGGGCAGCAACGAGGCACAGGCCCGCGCCGAGCCCATCGACGTGCCGAAGAAGGTTGCCGCCGAACGCGTGCATGTGTCCGAGCCGAAGGTCGCGCATGTGCGGAAGGCCCAGCCACACGGCGCGGCGCGCACGAAGCTCGCGCATCGCCGCGGCAATCCGCTGGACGCGCAGGCGATGGACACCCGTATCCAGACCTGGCCATGCCGCACCGGCGGCATCTGCAACTGGAAGCGCTAGCTCGCAAGCGTCATCCACGCGTCGCAAAACCGTAGGCGCGGAGTCAAGAAACCGTAAGGGTAGGAGTCAACGAGCGCAGGCACCTTTCGTCGCGATTCGACGAAGGTTTCCTGAATGGCATCGCTCCGCGCCTCGCGCGCATGGACCCGGCGGCAATTCCTGGTCCGCTCGACTTCCGGCCTCGCCGTCGCCGCGCTCGGCACACTCGCAAAGCCGCATCTCAGCCGCGCCGCCGATCGCCCGCAGATCGTGGGCGGCATCCAGTCGGGCGATGTCTGGGATGGCTCCGCGGTGATCTGGGCGCGCGCCGACCGGCCTGCGCGCATGCAGGTGGAGTGCTCGAGCGTCGAAAGCTTCAAGACCATCATGACGTCAGCTTCGTGCGATGCGTTGCCCGATGCTGATTTCACCTCGAAAC
This sequence comes from Bradyrhizobium sp. AS23.2, assembly GCF_001908185.1. Classification (GTDB taxonomy): domain Bacteria; phylum Pseudomonadota; class Alphaproteobacteria; order Rhizobiales; family Xanthobacteraceae; genus Bradyrhizobium. The sequence goes on along the minus strand of NZ_LGHM01000186.1, from coordinate 2,543 downwards.
TGCTGCTGAACGATCTGCCCCCCGGGCAGGACATCTTCTATCGCGTGCGCTTCGACGACATCGCCACCGGGATTGCCGGCGAAAGCCGCGTCGGCCATTTCCGCACCGCGCCGGCCGCGGGCCAGTCGATCTCATTCCTGTGGTCCGGCGACACCGCAGGGCAGGGCTGGGGCATCGATATCTCGCGCGGCGGCTATCGCAGCTATCGCACCATGCTCGACAATCGCCCGGACTTCTTCATCCATTCCGGCGACCACATCTATGCCGACTGCACGATCCCTTCTGAACAGAAGCTGCCGAATGGCGAGATCTGGCGCAATCTGGTGACCGAGGAAAAAGCCGAGGTCGCGCACACGCTGGCGCAGTTCCGCGGCAACTACAAATACAACCATCTCGACGACAACTTCCGCGCCTTCCATGCGCAAGTGCCGATGTTCGCGCAATGGGACGATCACGAGGTGACCAACGACTGGTCGCCGGCCGGCAGCTACGACGAGGCTGGCTTTGAGGATAACGGCACCCCGCGCCTCGTTGCGCGCGCCCGCCGCGCCTTCTTCGACTTCATGCCGATCCGTGACATCGGAGCGCAGCAGGGCCGTGTCTATCGCAAGATCGCCTACGGTCCGCTGCTCGACGTCTTCATGATCGACATGCGCAGCTATCGCGACGAGACCTGGAACAAGGGCGACGATCACCGTGGCTGGATTCTCGGCACCGAACAGCTCGCCTGGCTGAAGCGCGAGCTCGCCGCCTCGCGCGCAACCTGGAAGGTGATCGCCGCCGACCTGCCGATCGGCCTAGTCAGCCTGGATGCGGTCGCGCTTGGCAATGGCCCGCCCGACCGGCGCGAGCACGAGATCGCGGACCTCCTCAGCTCCATCAAGCGCGCCGGAATCCGCAACATCGTCTGGCTCACCGCCGACATGCACTACACCGCGGCGCATTACTACGATCCGAACAAGGCTCATTTCCAGGATTTCGAGCCGTTCTGGGAGTTCGTCTCGGGACCTCTGCATGCCGGCACCTGGGGGCCGGGCGAGCTCGACAACACCTTCGGCCCCGTCGCGAAGTACCAGAATGGTTGCAGCGAAGCGCAGGGTGAAAATCTGGCGCCGAGCTTCGGCTTGCAGTTCTTCGGCCGCGCCGACATCGACGGTGCCAGCGGCATGATGACCGTGACGCTGAAAGACGTCGATAATCGCGACCTCTGGTCAGTCGACATCGTGCCGCAGCCGCAGGCTCGTCCGGCCTTGGTGGCGCAGCATTCGTGAGGCCCGTCTCGTCATGCACGGGCTTGTCCCGGGCATACGTTCTTCGTGTGGCTGGGCAAGGCGTGGATGGCTGGGACAAGCCCGGCCATGACGTCGTTGAGGCATCGTGTAATACAGTGCTAACCCGATCTTGATTGGCCGCCCCACGCCTCCCGCGCTATAGTGGTCTTTCCCGCCACCCCTTTTCCATCATCGAAAAGTCTGCTCACGCGGTAGCGCCGCGCGCATCCGGCGGGCTGAATTACGTCAGGAGCCTGTTCATGGACAATCTTAAGACACAGGGCATCAGCATGCCCAAGCTCGGCCTCGGCACCTTCCGCATGCAGGGCGATGCCTGCCGCGCGGCGGTCGAGACCGCGCTGTCGATCGGCTATCGCCACATCGACACCGCCGAGATGTACGCCAATGAAGAATCCATCGGCGCCGCGCTCGCTGCGGCCCGACTGCCGCGCGGCGAGTTGCACGTCACCACGAAAGTCTGGCACGAGAACCTGGCACCGGATGCGATCCGCCGCGCCTTCGACGCCAGCCTGAAGAAGCTGGGGCTCGACCATGTCGACCTCTATCTCGTGCACTGGCCGTCGCAGGCCGCGAACTGGGGGGGCGGTGTTCGAGACCCTGATGAAGCTGAGGGAGGAGGGGCGCACGCGGGCGATTGGCGTTGCCAATTTCACCACCGCGCTGCTCAAGATCGCGGTCGAGGACATCAAGGCGCCGATCGCCTGCAACCAGATCGAATATCACGCGATGCTCGATCAATCGAAGGTGCTGGCCTATCTCAACGCCAAGTCGATCCCGCTCGTCGCCTATTGCCCGCTCGCGCAGGGGCGCATTGCCTCGGATCCGGTGCTGACAGAAATCGGCGCCAAGCACAATGCGACCGCCGCGCAAGTCGCGCTGAAATGGCTGCTCGACCAGGATGGCGTCGCCGCGATCCCGAAGGCCTCGCGCCGCGAGAGCCAGCAGGCCAATGTCGACGCGCTGAAGATCACGCTCGACGATGCCGACCGCAAGAAGATCGCGGCGCTGCCGAAGGACGGGCGCTGCGTGAATCCGGGTTTTGCGCCAGCGTGGGACTAGGTGGTGTGGACTCTAAGGATTCCCATTTAAGTGCAAATCAGATTCAAGGCTTCTTTTGGGGAGGTCGCCTTGGGTGTGACGGATCGTTTGGTTTTGAGCGACGCGGCCTGGGAGCGAATGGCGCCCTTGATCATCGGACGGCCCGACCAGAAGGGCTCGACCGGGCGGGACAACCGGATGTTTGTGGAGGGG
>NZ_LGHM01000185.1 GCF_001908185.1 Bradyrhizobium sp. AS23.2 | reverse complement strand
ATTATCTACCCGGCGACCTCGAACGGCAGATCGGCGCCTTTGTCGAGCACTACAATCACGCCCGCTTCCATGAGAGCATCGACAACCTCACGCCCGCCGACGTCTACTTTGGCAGAGCCGAGACAATCCTGGCCGAACGTCAGCGCATCAAGCACGACACCATCGCAAATCGTCGCTTGCAGCATCGACTGCAGACCGCTTAAACTCTAACCCCTGATGAGCCAGAGCCTCCCTTCGCAGCCCGCCTAATCAGTCTCAAATCATCTGACGACGAACACTCGACAGATACCCATCGCCCCGTTTTTGCGACGTGCCTTGTATGCCGTCCTCCAGAACGAGTACACCGCAACAAAGGCAGAGCCCAAAGTTCGAACGCACTCGAAGCCGCTAGACTCGAGCGCGCTATCTGACAGTCGCTCTAGCGATGTCTCTCTTAAACAGAAGGAGGGCCTCGCGCTCATGAGCGGGTGCGGCGCGGCCATCAGGCTGAACATCGCACATCGCTATATGCGGCAATACCCACCTTTGCCTGATTCGAATTGGTGGTGCGCATCTGCGCGGTGGGATGAGACAAGAACCAGGCGGATAGTGGAGCTTTCATCCGGTTCGGGCGGGCTTTTATGCGCGATGCCGGCTCAACGGTCGCGCACCCGTTCGCAGGTAGCGTCTAGTTCGAACCCGCTTCCGGAAGCGACGCCACAGGTCGATGCTGCTATGATTTCATCGTAGGTGCGGCTTGCGGGAGACGTGTGCGTGGGGGCGCACCAAGGACGAGCTGAGACAGATACGGAACGCCGCGGACACCCGAGCGGACTATTAGCGCGATCGCGACAACGGCGACCCCGAGCATACCCGCGACGGTCAACCGGGTCGTGAGGTCCCAGAGTTCTCCGAATTGTATGAAATCCATCAGGCGGAACACAGTGCCCTGGACGAAGTAGAGCAGCAACGTAGCCGGGCCCAACTCCACAGCGACAAAGCGAACCATTCGATTTGAATGACCAAAGCTCCAGAATTGCAGCAGGAGTTCGATAGCGATTGCCGAGGCAGCTGCAGAGCCAACAAACATCAGAAGAACGTTTTTACTCGATCGAAGGTCGCGAATGGCCCCCAAATTATTGTAGACATAAGTGTCCTTGCTCCAAGCTAGAATGGATACGCAAGTCACTATCGAGAGAAACAAAATCAGGAGCGGCTTGTGACCTTGCAATGTACTGATCCATCGTTCTCGCGATTGAGCAAGCAGGAATCCTAAGCAGAAGAACGGGTAAGTGAATCTAATCAGGGGTAAAATGGAGAATGTCAGAGGCGCGAGCGCGACCAATATGGCCGAACCAGAAATGACCCACCATTGATGATTGAGCCTGGTAAGACTCTTGACGAGAACGTAGGAAACAAAGGTGGCCCAAATAAACCAGTATGTGCCAGCGAGATCGTCTGCAAATTCCAAAAGTCCCCTCGTCAGGCTGGTGGCGCGCCAGAATGCCGCTAGCTTAGCTGTCTCCATGAACGCCCACCAAAACAGCATCGGCAGCAAGAGCTGCTTCGCACGATCCTTGGCGGCTCGAGTAAACGACTTTTGCAACAGCGATCGAGAAGAAAGATATCCGCTTATCGCCATAAAGAGTGGCATGTGAAACATATAGATCGATTTGTAGTACGGCGAATACCAAAAACCGTCGTCTCGGTAGACGACATACTGGATAAGGTGCCCAAGGATCACCAGAACAATGAGCGCACCTTTCGCGAAATCTAAGCTTAGATCTCGATCGGTTGACTCTGTTCTGCTTGAGCCGGGGGCGATTGCCCCAGTCCCGGGTAACAATTTATCTAACATCTAGATTCGGTTGTTGATGAGCCGGCGGCCCGTTGTTCGCTCTTCTGCCTCATTTTTGATCCAGGCGAAAGGTGATAGCGTGGGTTTTAGAAGGAGATTAAGCTCGGCTTGTCAGGTCTTCAAGAAGTAGCTGTGGGCCAAGCCTCTCTGGACACATCGGCCAACTTTAACGCGGAGACCAGATGTCTATGTGAAGCACCGGTCTAAGAGCGCGGGCGCGGCGCACTAGTTGCGGATGCGGCTGAGGGAGGAAGGCTGTCGCGCTCAGTCTTCCAGTCTTCGTCCGACGGCTCTCAGAGCCGGCAGACGCGTCGGGCTTCTTCAGTTGGCTCAGTATATTCGACATTTGGCCCATCAGCTTTCTCCCACAGTACTCCGGCGTCCTACGTGGAGCGGTCGCCAACTTAAGTGAGCTCTCTCTTCTAACGAGGTCTTGGCGGAAGCCGCTGCCGTGGCACTTTCCGATAAGCTCAGAATGATCGTGGCACTGAAGGTAGGGCCGCTCCTCGCTGAGTAGGAGAGCCTCGCCTCGTCTGATTGCGCGACCATACCTGAGGCGTCTTTGTCAGGAGCCCCACCTTGCAAGGCCTTCAACCAAATGCCGAAAACGCAATTACAGCGAATGCGGAAATGTGGAAAGGCGATTGTCGCCACCGCCCGGGGCTGAGCTCGGCCAACGCGCATTGATCGATATCGTAAGCGCCGCGGTGCGGCTTGGCTTTCCCATCCTTCACGCGTGCCTTTCACAACAACCCTCGCGAAGCGCTTCATCGAGGCAGGTGACCAAGTCGGACCGGCAAAGGGCTTGCTAAAGAAGCCGGTTACGCCGGCGCCGCAACCTGCGGGCAAGGGTGCGATTGTCCGCGAAAGCGGCAATCAAGATGAGTGGCACCACGTGGCCCGGGGCCCGCAACTGTTCCAAAAGTTCAAGGCCGCTCATCATCGGCATCTGTACGTCCGCAATGACACAGGAGGTGTCGTTCAATTGAGACGACTGCAAGAATGCCTCAGCCGACGCAAACGTATAAACGATGTGGCCCTTCGATTTCAAAAGGTTGTTCTGTGCGGCACGAATCGAAGCGTCGTCGTCAACACGGAAACAGTTGGGTAGCGAGACAAAACGAGCCGTTCCATGGGGCCAAGGCGCTGGCCGAAGGTGCGCTTGTATGAGGAAATTGTAAAATCATACTTAGGTTTGTACCCTGAAGCGGTTGGTCCCAATTCCCAGCCTCTCAGCCATCTTGATCAAATCGGCTAGCGACCGAGCGCCCATCTTCTTCATCACGTGCCCCCGATAGATTCTAACTGTAATCTCGGCGAGCCCGAGTTCGGCGGCTACCTGTTTGTTCAAGAGGCCGGCTGTGACCAGTTTCATTACATCCTGCTCTCGTGGACTTAGGGCCTCAAACAAGGACTGCAGTCTCGCGACCAGCTTGTCTACACCTCGTCTCTTGCGATCCTGCTCGATAGCTGCGACTACGCCATCGAGCAGTTCCTGATCGCGAAATGGCTTACTGAGAAAATCGATTGCTCCACCCTTCATGGCCTTGACGGTCATCGGAATATCGCCGTGAGCTGTGATGAAAATGATGGGAATGTGAATCTTCAGTTTGGCTAACTCACTCTGGAGCTCAAGCCCGCTCAATCCCTGCAGCCTGATGTCAAGCACAAGGCAGCTAGGAACATCAGGAAGCTCGCTCTGGAGCAGTTCCTGGGCAGATCCGTAAGCAACGACATCTAGACCGATCGAACGAAATAGGTTGACCAGCGATTCGCGCATTGAGAGGTCATCGTCGACCACGAAGACGCTGGGTCTGACCTCCGGCACTTCGGAAGTTGTGGCTTGCTTCCGCGGTTCAGAGCGCTTGGTCACAATAAGAGCCTCACTTGTGCGACTGAAGGTCGAACTAGTATGTTGTCACCATCTGCGATTGACGCCGTGCAACTATTTTGAGATTTTGCAAGTATATCGCCGGTCCGCGATTTGCGCCGCGTGACGAACTGGCCACGTAAGTCTAACAAAAAGCGCACGAGTGGTCGAGGACGGCATTTCGTGCCGCGTCCCAGTGGATTGGCCTTGTGACATTGTTCAACTCGATCAGCAACTTTGAGAAGCTGAAATCAGAAGTTGAGGCGCTCGCTCTAGCGTACGCGCGCGCGCCGCCTGGCCTCGCGAGTTGAGGCTGCGTGAGTTGGCGGACACACATCATGCGGCTAGATCAGAACGCCCGCGGGGACGCGAGCTGAGCGGCTTGGCGCGATTGTGCCTGTTTATGCCCCGATCCCGCCGGCGTTGAGATCGGCATGCGGCGTAGACTATCGCACTTATAATAAGAAAAATGGACGTCAGAACGAGTAGCAGCGGCATCAGCACATGAACTCTTTTTTTGTGTCGTCAGAGCGCCTGTGAGTTGCGTTTGTCGCGAACTTGGGAAAGCACCTCGGCATCGGTCTCGTACAACCTGACGCAAGGTGCGATTCAAGTCCTTTCGCTCGTACTTGTAGGAAATATAGTCGTCTGAAGGAGCGCCCAGGTGTCCTCGTCTCGCGGCTTCCTGCCGAAGCTCACATTTTAAGATGAGGTGGTATGAATGGAGAGGCCCACTGCATTCGTGCCCGGCGGCAAGCCCAACTGCAATTGACCTGCTACCTCGTATGATTCTCCTTCCGGTACAGGTGGGCATCATAGGATCCGCGCCGAGCGAGGCTGGTTTCGAAGCTTACGTACTCAACCCCGCAACATAGGACAGAAAACGGCCGGGAAGCAGTCGCCAACCTGCCGATAGCTCATCCAACTTCCCGCGCAGCTCATGAAAGCGGCCCGGCGCACTCTGTTCGAGAAAAAATGCGCCGGGTCCGCCCAGATCGCCATACATCGTGGTAATGCCGGTCCAATGAAGCGACCCGGCCTTGCAAATCTGAGGCTCGCGGGGCCGCCAGAATAGATGGTGAGCGCCTGCTACTTCACACGGCGCGCGGGGGCTTGAATCGTACCGTCAGGCCGCGTTGTCCGATCTCGTCTAGATCTATCGGGGATCGGTGGTCGTGTCCCCAGTGATGGTGCAGCTCGGTAGAGCAAAGCTGCCCGGACGCGCGCCTCCAATAGCGCCGTAGCGGGCGGGCGGCTTTGCGGTGGTCACCGGCAGTTCTCCGGTAGGATCGGGTTGCCAAAGTCCGACGAGGTGAAGTTCGGAATCAGCAAGGATTGCGACATATGTTGTCATGGTTCGCCAGGCGAGGGGAACGCGTTCCGCTGTTCTTCACCTTCACGCAACTCTTTTCACCGGCTCGGTTCCCCCAAAGTGCCTCGCAGATCTGTTGCTTGGGTGCGCGGCTCAGAGTTGATGCCTAGCAACAACTTGCTAGGAACGAGCGCCGATTTACCGATTTACCGATTTACCGCGCCTGTCGGCGGGATTTCTAGCCTGGCCCCTAGTGTTCTGTCCCGGAAATTCGCCGACAAAGTCGCGCGAGTTTCTGGAGGATGGAGTCGGCGGTAGCGGTCCACATGAAGGGGCGTGAATCTGCATTGTAGGTGCGGATAAAGCGGTCGATTTTTTTGACGAGGTCGGCGGTGGAATCGAATGATCCCCGCCGGATGGCGCGTTGGGTGATGAGTGCGAAGAAGCGTTCGACCTGGTTAAGCCAGGAGGCGTAGGTTGGCGTGAAGTGAATGTGCCAACGCGGACGGCGGGCGAGCCAGGCCCTAACCTTGGGATGCTTGTGGGTGGCGTAGTTGTCGACGACGAGATGGATGTCCAGTTGGGCCGGCACATTAGCTTCGATGTGACGCAGGAAGGCGAGGAACTCCTGGTGACGATGGCGGGGTTTGCATTGAGCGATGATTGCGCCGTCGAGCACGTTGAGGGCGGCGAACAGAGTGGTCGTGCCATGACGCTCGTAGTCGTGTGTGACGCCCTCGATGTAGCCGAACCCCATAGGAAGCATGGGCTGGGTTCGTTCGAGGGCCTGAATTTGGCTCTTCTCATCGACGCAAAGCACCACGGCCTTGTCAGGCGGATTGAGATAGAGCCCGACCACGTCGCGCAGCTTCTCGACAAAGAAGGGATCGGTCGAGAGTTTGAAGCTGCGGGTGCGGTGAGGCTGCAGCCCGAAGAGTTGGAACAGGCGATGAACGGTGCTTTTGGCGATCCCCGTCTCTTTGGCGATGGCGCGCACGCTCCAATGGGTTGCGGCTTTGGGCTTGCGAGCGAGTGTCTTGGTGATCAGCTCGGCCACAGCCTCATCCTCAACCGTGCGGGGCCTGCCGGTACGCATCTCGTCGTAGAGCCCCTCGATCCGATTTGCGATGAAGCGATTGCGCCATTTGCCGATCGTATGGGGGCCGACGCCAAGCCGCGTCGCCACGACGGCGTTGCTCGGCTCACGTTCGCAGGCCAGCACGATCTTGGCTCGCACCGTCAGCGCCGCAGGGAGCGAGCGCGACCGTGTTATGGCCGTGAGCTGTGTGCGTTCGTCGCTGGAAATCGTCAGCATCGCCTTCGGGCGTCCGGTGCGCATCGGGTATCTCCTTCGCTCAGGATACCCGAAACCCATGCAATTATTATGCTGCGAACTTACGGGACAGAACACTAGCGTGTTGCGCCGATCATGGGCAAAGCGATCAGCTTTCACATGCCATTGTCTGATTGAGCGGTAGCGGCAATCCGCAGCCCGGCTGCACGTCGGCAGTGGGACGCTGGTGGTCTGGTAACGGCCACGAGCCGCTCTATCACAAAGGATGCTTGCGCGCCCGCACCTCATAGTTTTTGCTTGCTGCAGTCTATTCTTTGCAGCCTTGCCCGGCCCCCCGCATTTGTTTCGAAGTTTCTTCACAATGACGCCCGTTATGTGTCAGGTTTGGCTCGCGTCATCTTAGTCTAGGCAGGCAAATGCCGCAGGCCCCTCTCAGCCGAACCCTGTTTGGCTCAAATCTCGACCAAGACATCACGCCCCTGTGGGAAGACGATGATCGGGCGTTCTGCCGCGCGTGGCGTCGGGAAATCCATGGCAGCAGGGCTGCCGTGCTTCTAGTGCGGCCAATCGGGGAACACCCAGGGACACTTGAGCGCCTGGCCCACGAGTGTGAGCTGAGGGACGAGCTAGATGAGGGGTGGGCCGTGCGGCCTTTGGAACTCATCCGGGAAACTGGTCGGACCATGCTGGTCCTGGACGATCCATGCGGCGAGCCGCTGCTAAACTTGGTTCGCGTCCGAATGGAGCCCCAGCGCTTCCTGCGCCTCGCTATTGGTATCACCATGGCTGTGGGCAAGCTTCACCGGCGCGGCTTGATTCACAGGGACCTGAAACCCGCTCACATTCTGGTCGATTGCCCTGACGAACAGGTGCGCCTCACTGGCTTTGGTCTGGCTTCCCGGCTTTCCCGCGAGCGCGTCCCGCCTGAACCTGCCGAGTTCATCGCGGGCACGCTGCCCTACATGGCCCCCGAACAGACCGGACGAATGAACCGCTCGGTCGATTGTCGCAGTGATCTATATTCGCTTGGCGTGACATTTTATCAGATGCTGACCGGCAGCCTGCCGTTCACGGCCTCAGACCCTTTGGAGTGGATCCATTGTCATATTGCAAGAAAAGCAATCCCTCCTGTGGAGAAAGCGCACAACATCCCAGAGTCAGTGTCTCAGATTGTGATGAAACTCCTCGCCAAAAACGCCGAGGAACGCTACCAGACTGCCGCTGGCATTGAGCGCGATCTGCAACGCTGTCTCGCAGCATGGGCCAACCACGGTCGCATTGACCCATTTGAGCTCGGCGCAGACGACACACCTGATCGGTTGCTCATCCCCGAGAAGCTCTATGGCAGAGCCCGTCAGCTCGAGACTTTGCTTGCCTCTTTCGATCGCGTGGTGAAGAGCGGCGCGCCAAGGTTGGTGCTCGTCGCCGGTTACTCCGGTGTCGGTAAGTCTTCGCTTGTCCAGGAGCTACACAAAGTACTGGTGCCCTCGCGCGGGCAGTTGGTGTTAGGCAAATTCGACCAACTAAGGCGCGAGGTTCCCTATGCGACGCTAGCGCGGACGTTTCAGAGTCTTGTCCGTGCTCTTCTCAGCAAAAGTGAGCGCGAACTCGACACCTGGCGGCAAGCGCTCCGGGAGGCGCTCGGCGCGAATGGACGACTGATGGTCAAATTGATCCCCGATCTGAGCCTGATCATTGGCGAGCAGCCCGCGGTTGCTGAGCTTCCAGCCCGGCAAGCGCAAATTCGTTTCCAGCGGGTGCTTCGCCGTTTTATTGGCGTGTTCGCCCGGCGAACCCATCCATTGGTGCTCTTCCTCGACGATTTGCAATGGCATGATGCCGCAACGCTCGACTTGATCGAGGATCTCCTGACCCAGTCGGATCTGCACCTGCTGCTGATTGGAGCTTACCGCAGCAACGAAGTTGATGCAGGCCATCCACTCAAGCGCAAGCTCGACTCCATCAGGAGAGCCGACGTAAATTTCGAGGAGATCACGCTCTCGCCGCTCACTGCAGACGATGTCGAGCAGTTGGTCGCCGATACCCTTCGCTGCGCATCAAAACGCGCTGCCCCGCTTGCAAGGTTGGTGCATCAGAAGACGATGGGTAATCCGTTCTTCGCCATTCAATTCCTTTCCGAACTGGCCGAAGAGCAATTGTTGATGTTCGATCACGAGACTGCACGCTGGCGATGGGATCTTGAGCGTATCCACGCAAAAGCGTACACCGAGAACGTCGTGGATCTGATGCTCGGCAAGCTCATCCGCCTGCCCGAGGAAACGCAGAACGCGCTGAGACAGCTGGCCTGTTTCGGCAACATCGCCGGAACGGCTGAGCTTGCGATCGTGCTCGAAATTTCGCAGGAGCAGGTGCATGCGACCCTGTGGCCGGCGATCCGGCAGGAACTGATCGCTCGCCACGGAATAGACTATCGCTTCCTCCACGATCGCGTTCAAGAGGCGGCCTACTTGCTGGTGCCGGAATCCTCGCGCGCTCCTGCCCATCTGCGGATCGGTCGGATGCTCGCGGCGCACATTCCTGCGCACAAGCGCGAAGAGGCTATCTTCGAAATTGTCAGTCAACTCAATCGAGGTATCGTGCTAATCGTCTCCGGTCACGAGCGTGAGCAGCTCGCGGAGCTGAACTTGGTCGCAGGGCAGCGTGCTAGGGCGTCGGCTGCCTACGTCTCGGCACTCACATACTTCACCGTCGGTGCTGCTCTGCTCGCGGAGCACTCGTGGCAAACGTGCGACGAACTCGCGTTCGCCCTGGAGACAAGCCGGGCCGAATGCGAATTCTTAGTGGGCCGGCGGGAGATTGCAGAGAGCCTCCTGTCCTCACTTTCGAAGCGAGCCTTGAACGCGCCGCAACGAGCAACGGTCGCATGTTTGCGGGTCGATCTTTACCTGACTCTTGGCCAGCACAGGCGAGCGGTGCTCATAGGCCTCGAATATCTTCACGACGTTGGGATCGAGTGGTCGCAGCATCCGACGGACCAGGAAACATCAGCCGAATATCAGCGGATGTGGTCACAGCTGCCCGCCGCAATTGAGGAGCTTGCGAATCTGCCTAGAATGACAGACCAAACGGCGCTTGCCACGCTTGCCGTCTTGACGCGGATTCTTCCGCCCGCAGGTTTCATGGACGCCAATTTGTCCGCTCTGGTCATCTGCAGAGCCGTCAGCATGAGCCTCGAATGCGGCAACGCTGACGCTTCCTGCACCCATTACGCATGGCTAGGCCGAATCTCGGCCGGACGCTTTGGTGACTATCAAGCGGCTGATAAATTTGGTCGTCTTGCTTGCGATCTCGTTGATCGCGGTGAGTTCTCCCGTTTTCGGGCTGCAGTCTATTTGGCCGTCGGATGCAACGTGATCCCATGGACGAAGCCTCTAAGAGATGGCCGAGTTCTTATCAGGCGAGCGCACGAAGCGGCGGTGAGCAGCGGCGATGTCATCTATGAGGCGTACAGCTTGCTTCATCTAACTTCAAATATGTTGATGGCCGGAGAGTCCCTGAAGGAGGTACAGAACGAGGTAGAGAAAAGTGTGGCTACGACACGGAATAGAAAGGTTCAGTTTGCTGCTGATGCCGCAGCCGCTCAGCTCGCAATCATTAGAAGCATGCGCGGCCTCACGCGCTCATTCGGTTGCTTCGATGACCAACAATTTGACGAGCTAGACGTCGAGCGATCGTTCGCGCGGAGTCCGGAGCTGTCACCTAGCGAAACGGTCTACTGGATCCGCAAACTTCAGGCGCGATTTTTAGCCGGAGACTATGGTGCGGCTGTTGATGCTCGCGCCAAGGCGGAGCCAAAATTATGGACCATGCCGACAGAGCCCTTGATCGCGGAGTTTCACTTTTATGGAGCGCTGTCTCACTCATGTTATGGCGACAGGCCAGGCGAAAGCGAACAACAGCAACATCGGGATATCATTGACGCCCATTACAGGCAGCTGCAGATATGGGCGACGAATTGCCCCGAAACGTTCGAGAATCGGGCTTCCTTGGTCGGCGCTGAAATTGCAAGGCGCGAATACCGTGATGCAGACGCAATGCGACTGTATGAACACGCAATCCAGACCGCTGCACGTAACGGTTTCGCCCACCACGAGGCAATCGCTTGCGAACTTGCAGCGCGTTTTTTATGCTGCGCGCGGTTTTGACAGAATCTCCCGGGTTTACTTGCAGGACGCGCGGCGCGGCTACCTTCGTTGGGGAGCAGATGGCAAAGTGCGTCAGCTGGACGAGCTGAATCCTCATCTCAGCCATGAGGAAACCACTCCTGCCGTGAATGGCATGAGGATCGGAGCTCCGGTCGAGCGTCTTGATCTCGCGACGGTAACAAAAGTGTCACAGGCGATTTCCGGCGAGATTGTTCTGCGAAAACTAATCGACACGCTTATGCGGACTGCCATTGAGCAGGCTGGCGCCGAACGGGGTTTGTTGATTCTGCTGCATGCAGGCGAGCCTCGGATCGAGGCGGAGGCCACAACGGTAACGGATGCGCTGCTTGTAAAGGTGAATGAGCAGCCCGTAACTCCGATCGCGCTTCCCGAGTCCGTGCTGCATTTCGTCCTACGTGTCCGCGAAAACGTCATTCTCGAAGATGCAGCCGCCGAGCCTTCATTTGCGAAAGATCCGTATATCCTGGAGCGCAAGGCACGTTCTATTCTTTGCCTGCCACTGATCACGCAGGGCAAGCTGATCGGCGTACTTTATCTGGAGAATAATCTCGCACCAGGCACATTTTCAGCTGGCAGAAGCTCCGTGCTGAAAATGCTTGCCTCTCAAGCTGCAACAGCCCTAGAGAACAGCCGATTGTACGGCGAAGTGCAGCAACGGGAGGCAAAGATACGGCGCCTACTCGACGCTAATCTCATCGGAATCTTTATCAGTCGCGGAACCGGCGAAATCATTGAGGCGAATCAAGCCTTCCTCGGGATGGTCGGATATGACCGAGAGGATCTCCTCGCGGGGCGCGTGAACAGTCTCGACCTGACACCGCCAGAATGGCTGGAGAGCACGTTGGATGCTCGAACAGAAGCAAAAAGGACCGGAGCAGTTCAGCAATTCGAGAAGGAATATATCCGCAAGGATGGCAGCCGCGTGCCCGTGCTAATTGGGCTCGCCGTATTCGATGAGCGGCACGACCAAGGTGTTGGCTTCGTCCTGGACCTGACAGAGCGGAGGAGGGCGGAAGCGGAAGCTCGTGAAAGCGAACGACGGTATCGCGAGACTCTGATAGGCCTTGCACACGCCAATCGGATCACGACGATGGGACAGTTGGCCGCCTCGATCGCCCATGAGGTTAACCAGCCGATTGCCGCGATCAGCAGCAATGCCGGGGCAGGGCTACATTGGCTGGGTGCTCAACCGCCGAATCTCGAAGAAGTAGGGCAGACGTTCGGTTTGATTATCCGCGACAGTATGCGCGCGGGGAACGTGATTCGTCGGATTCGCGCACTTATGAATAAGGCTCCGATGCAAACAGAGCTTCTTGCAATCGACGAAGTGATCTTAGAGGTGCTGGCCCTAGTTCGCGTGGAACTTGCGAAACACGATGTGTGGGTGCAAACTCGACTGCCCGAGGCGTTGCCGCTTGTTCGAGCAGATCGCGTTCAGGTCCGTCAGGTGATCCTCAATTTGATCACGAACGCCATCGAGGCAATGAGTGAGATCAACGAAGGTGATCGCGAATTACTGATCAGTGCGCGGACAGATGACTCGAATTATGTGTTGATCACTTTCCGGGATACGGGCCCAGGACTCGATCCAAACAGCGCAGACCGCGTATTCGAGGCTTTTTACACCACTAAATCCGATGGCATGGGCATGGGGCTTGCCATTTGCCATTCGATTATTGAGGCGCACGGCGGCCGGATGTGGGCGGGCGCCAACCATCCTCGCGGGGCCGTCTTTCAGTTCAGCATACCGATTGCGCAGGAGGGCGTGGATCGGTCGCAATAGGCCTCTTGAAGGCCTCGCGCTCGAGTTCAACGTTGAGCAGGAGTGCTCGGGGAGCGTCGATCTTGTGACAGAAGCGAGCTGCGTGACCTGCAGAGCTTGAGACATTCGCGTTCCTTGCTGCCATCGGGGAGTGTTGGCCCGACCGCAGACTTTCGCGAACTGTCGACAATCTGCAATTGACCGCAATGTCAGACTCCGGAAGCTTGGGCGCCCTTTGCAAATCTTCCAACGCGACTCGGGCGGGAAGAGGTCTCGTGAGAGATGTCCGAGATGGGTCAAAATGCGAGGAATTCAACCTGAGCGAATCTTGTCCGCCATGCCTCACTGAGCGGACCTCCACGAGGGTACGCTACTTCGCTGTACGCATCCGGCGAAGGCCCCGGCTAGGCCGTTTTTTGGCGGAAGGCTGATCAGCCCTTAAGCGGCGTGAGCGACGCTTTGAGGCTGCCAATTCCAGGGCAGCAGTTCGTGGATGCGCCTGGCGGGGTGATCCGGTAGGCGCGCCAAGACGTCGGCAAGCCAAGCCTGCGGGTCGATGTCATTGAGCTTGGCGGTGGCGATGAGGCTGTAGATGGCAGCCGCACGCCGGCCGCCCTCATCGGACCCGGCGAAGGTCCAATTTCTTCGTCCCACGGCGACCGCCCGTAGCTCACGCTCAGCAGCATTGTTCGACATGCAAAGCCGTCTGTCATCAAGGAAGCGGCAAAATGCATCCCGGCGGCTGAGGCAGTAGTTGATCGCTTTGGTCGTGTCGTTGTTCCTGGAGAGCTTGCCGCGCTGCTCGCGCAACCATGCCTCCAGCTCGACCATCAGGGGGCGGCTACGCTCCTGGCGCACATGCAAACGCTCCTGCACAGTGAGACCGTTGATCTCGCGCTCAATGGCGAACAGAACATCGACGCGCTTGACCGCCTCGGCCGCGATCGGCGCCTTGCTGAGCTGCGCGAGATCAAAGAACTTGCGCCTGCCGTGCGCCCAGCATGCGACCTCGATGATCGGGCCGCCCTTGCGATTGGCCTCATAGAGCCTGCCAAAGCCGGCGTAGGCGTCGGCCTGCATCAGTCCGGCATAGCCCGCCAGATGCTGCTCGGGATGCGCACCGCCACGATCGGGCGAGTAGAAGAACACGGCCGCCGGCGGATCTGGGCCGGCAAACGGACGGTCGTCGCGGACGTAGGTCCAGAGCCGGCCGGTCCGGGTCTTGCCCTTAGCCAGTACCGGCACCGTGGTGTCGTCCGCGTGGATGCGCTCTGCCGCGAAGACGTGGCTCCGGATCGCATCGACCAGCGGCATCAGGGTTGCCGCCGCATCGCCGAGCCCGACTGGGCGGCCGTGCACCGCGAGCTCAAACGCAAGCACGTGACGCTGTCGATCCTGTGGGAGGAGTACATCGCCGCCGAGCCCGGCGGATACCGGTACTCGCGCTTCTGTGAGCTCTACCGCGCCTGGGAGGGCCGTCTGTCGGTGACGATACGCCAGGCCCATGCCGCCGGCGACAAGCTGTTCGTCGACTATGCCGGCGATGGCGTTCCGGTGGTGGTCGACCGCCTCACCGGCGAGCGCAGAATGGCGCAGATCTTCGTCGCCGTACTCGGCGCATCGAGCTTCACCTACGCGCAGGCGACGTGGACGCAGGGGCTCGCCGACTGGATCAGCGCCCATGTTGGCGTCTTCGCGGCGATCGGCGGCGTCCCGGCGCTGCTGGTGCCCGACAACACCAAGGTCGCGGTCATCAAGGCGAGCCTGTACGAACCGCAGTTACCTATGCGGAGCTGGCGGTGCATTACGGCACGGCCATCTTGCCGGCACGGCCGCGCAAGCCGCGCGACAAGGCCAAGGTCGAGCAGGCCGTCCTCATCGTCGAGCGCTGGCTGCTCGGCCGCCTGCGTCATCGCACCTTCTACAGCCTGGCCGAGGTCAATGCGGCGATCGGCGAACTGCTCACAAGACTCAACGAAGAGCAGCCGATCCGGCGGCTCGGCGTGACACGCCGCCGGCTGCTCGAGGAGGTCGACCGGCCGGCACTCAAGCCATTGCCGGCGAGTTCCTACGTGCTCGCCGAGTGGCGGATCCGCCGTGTCAGTCTCGATTACCACGTCGAGGTGGAGAAGCATTACTACAGCGTCCCCCATCGCTTCGCCCGCGCCGAGGTCGAGGTGCGGTTCACGGCCCGCACCGTCGAGATGTTCCTCAAGGGCGAGCGGATCGCTGCGCATCAGCGCATGAGCGGCAATCACAAGCACAACACCGTGCCGGAGCACATGGCCTCCAGCCATCGGCGCTACGCCGGCTGGACCGTCGCACGCATCCGCCAGGATGCCGCCGCGTTCGGGCCGGCAACCAGCGCGTTGTGCGACCTCATTCTCGACGAGCGCTCGCACCCTAAGCAAGGCTTCCGCGCCTGCCTCGGCATCCTCACGCTCGCCGCCTCCTACGGGCGCGGACGGCTGGACGCTGCGGCTGCGCGGGCGATCGACATCGGCGCGCGCACCTATGGCTCGGTCAAGTCGATCCTCGCCAACAATCTCGATCGGCGTCCCGTTCATCAGCGCTCCGCGGACGACGCGCCGATCCTGCATGCCAACATCCGCGGACCGCGCTACTACAATTAGGAGACCATCCCTTGCTCACCCATCCGACCCTCGATCGCCTCAACGCCCTCGGCCTCCATGGCATGGCCAAGGCCTTCGCCGATATCGAAACCACCGGCGAGGCTGCCAGCCTCGGCCATGCCGAATGGCTCGCGCTGCTGCTCGAACGCGAAGCCTCGCTGCGGCATGACAAGCGGCTCGCCACCCGCCTGCGCTACGCCAAGCTGCGCCAGCAGGCGTGCGTCGAGGACGTCGACTACCGCACCCCGCGCAGTCTTGACCGCCCTCTGTTCGCCAAGCTTGCCGAGGGCCGCTGGATCGACGACCACGTCAATCTCCTGATCTGCGGCCCGGCCGGCGTCGGCAAGAGCTGGCTCGCCTCGGCGCTCGGCCACAAAGCCTGCCGCGACAATCGCTCCGTGCTCTACCAGCGCGTCCCGCGCCTGTTCGATGACTCGGCGCTCGCACGCGGCGACGGCCGTCATCCGCGCCTGCTGCGCGCCCTTGGCCGCGTCGATCTGCTGATCCTCGATGACTGGGGCCTCGCCCCGCTCGATGCCGGCGCCCGCCACGATCTCCTGGAGATTCTGGAGGATCGCTACGGCTGACGTTCCACTCTCGTCACCAGCCAACTCCCCGTGGACACATGGCACGTGCTGATTGGAGATCCGACTTACGCCGACGCCGTGCTCGATCGCCTCGTCCACAACGCCCATCGGCTCGACCTCACCGGCGAGAGCCTGCGCCGAACCCCGTCATCCGCCGGAAAGACCTGAGCCCGTGGCGCTGTGGACATGCCGCTGCGCTTGGACAACGCGATCGCGTTGCCCACATGCCCACAGCAAACCGCAACTGAAAAAGGAGAGCTTCAGGCCGCGATTCCAGATTGACCGCGCGGCTCGCCCAATGCCACAGAACAAACTGGCCAGAACGCCTCGCTCCCGGGCGAGATCAGATCGGAAAGGTGGGCGACATCGTCTCGGAATCCCCGGGCGACTTCAAATCGGTACACCTGGGCGACATCATCGGAATCCGCATTCTGTCGATCATCCCGCGGTTTGCTCATCGCATCCCTCAATGTCGGCGACACGCCGTCAGGGAATCACGAATCGCTCGAAAGCAAAATCCCAAAACGCAAGAAAGCGCGCCCCAACACAAGGCTTGCCTGCAAAATCGAATACCTTATCGAGCCAACTTCTGCCCGTCTCTCAGGCAGATCTGCATTCTTCACAGACGACGCGCGAACAGCTTGCGTGCCCCGCCATTGTTGATCGCTGCCCGATCCTGGGGGTATGAGTTCATCCAGCGCATCGAGCTTTGCGGCAAAGGCCAGTTCAATAACGCTGGGTACCATGAAAAACCGGTCCTTCGTGGCCAAATCGGCGCGCGCTGCTGGCAGGGAGCGGCAAGTCCGGTCATACGCAAAATAGTCCCTTAATCAATGGATCGACGTAAAGGTCCGTAATATTTTCGGCGCTTGCTTGAGGACACCAGCGCGGTAACTCGGCCGCACCGTTGATCATCGGATTGATCAACTGGCCAGCCAGATGCGGATCAACAGGCCGAATCGATCCATCGACGATTCCATCGGCGACCATGCTGGCAAAGCGGCCCGACAGTCGGTTCATCCGCGCTATCATTTCCCGCCGGGCCGACTCGGGCAGTACTGCCAGCGCAGTGCTTCGCAGCAGCGGACCACGCGAAGACATTTGGTATTCGACCAGCGCTGCGCAGGTAGCGCGGAGACGGTCGAGGCCAGTATACGGCAATGCTCGCCCAGCATTCTGCGCATGGCGAATTACGGAGAAGGTGAACTCGAAGCAATCCAGGACCAACTCGTCCTTGTTCTGGTTGTGATGATAGAATGATCCTTTCGAGACGTTGAGGCTCGCCGAAATTTTCTCTACCGATGCGCCGTGATAACCGTGCTCGTTGATGAGTTTGGTCGCGGCTTGAAGAAATGCCTCGCGCGGGCCCGGCTTGGGCATCGGGATCATGATCGTGGCGTTGTCCGGCTGCCAGGTTTTGGCCGCGAAGCCGCGAAGCAAAAGGTCGGCGATTCCCGCCGCATTGAATGGATAGTCTTCAAGTTCTTCACACGGCAGCCAGGCCGGCAGCCACAGCAAGCTTCCCAGTACCAGGTGGGTGCGGGCGTTTTGATCGCCACGCGATAGCGGCGACGGCTCGCCGCTAAAAAGCTGGGTCCTGAGCTGCTTGAACATCCCGGTGTAGGCGGCGAACACCGGAGGCGAGACTCACGGTAAGCATTCGGGCGTTGGCTTTGGCGTTCGGTCGTAGGTTTGGCAAGGCACCGATTTTTCAAGGACAGGAGGCGCCGACGGCATGGCTTTCTAACACCGGTCTTGCCCAGGGCCTGTTCGGATATCCGGTCGTACCGCTCGATGCGATGATCGACTGGACGGCCCATTGGCTGCAGAACGATATGGGAAGTCTCGGCAAAGCGACGCACTTCGAAGTACGTAGCGGAACCTATTGAGTTGGTCGCGCAGGGGCAGCATCCGCGAGCGATGTAACGTGGAGATCCGAGACTTATGACCTTTTCTTCTCATCAGGCGAAGGGCAAACCCCCGGTGGATCTGGCGGTCGATGAGCCCGATTCGCAGCCTTCGCCTGCGTGGACGTCCTGGTGGCGAGCGCACTGGTTGGCCGTGCTCTCGCATCTGGCCATGGTCGGACTTTGGTCGCTGGCTTCGACCCGGATGCCGAAATTCATCCTGCCATCCCCGCTGGACGTTCTGCTGGCGCTGATGAATCCACGCTACAATTGGCCGCGGCACATGGCCGTTACTGCATCGGAGGTCTTTGGCGGATTCGCTCTCGCGAGTATTGTTGGCGTCTCGATTGCCGTGATCTTCAGCTGGTGGCTGTTCGTCAGCCGCGCAATGATGCCGTTGCTCGTCACCATCAACATGATTCCCAAGGTGGCGATGGCGCCACTGTTCATCGTGTGGCTCAGTTACGGCATCGGACCGAATATCTTGATTACGTTCACGATCTGCTTTTTTCCGATCGTCATCAACACGACGCGTGGACTGAAGGAGGTCGAGCCGGATTTGATTGACCTCGTGCGTGTTCTGCGCGCGTCGCGCGGGCAGATCCTGACCAAGGTCCAGTTGCCGAGTGCTTTGCCTTTCATCTTTTCAGGCATGCGTGTCGCCGCCGTTCTCGCCGTAGCGGGAGCTGTCGTGGGCGAATTCATTGGATCGGAGCGGGGGCTCGGCTATGCGATCATGAGCTTCCAGTCAACGATGGATACGCCCGGCATGTTTGTAGCACTTGCTTTGATCACGCTCGTCGGTGTTGTTCTCTACGGGCTCGTGATCCTTGCAGAGCGGTGCTTCGTCACTGCAGATTCGCGGGCATCAAAATGAACGTAGCGGAAGCGTCGCCGGCGCCTGATTCGGTCCAGCCATTCATTCATCTCGATAAGGTTCGCAAATCCTACAAGGCCCGGGGGGAAGAGTTTCTCGCCGTATCTGACGTGACGTTCGACGTGGCCGCGGGAGAATTCGTTGCGCTCGTCGGTCCGTCGGGTTGCGGCAAGAGTACCTTGCTGAAGATCCTCGCTGATCTGCATCATCACGACAGTGGAGAGGTCAGGATAGGCTCCCCAGATAACCCCTTCGATCCGTCGCGCGATATCGGGATGGTCTTCCAGCAGGCATTGCTGTTGAGGTGGCGCACCATTATCGACAACGTGATGCTGCCGGCGGAGATTCTGGGGTTGCCAATCAAGCAGTCGCGCGAGCGGGCGAGAGATCTGTTGGCGATGGTCGGGCTGGCTGGTTTCGAAGATAGATATCCCCACGAGTTATCGGGAGGAATGCAGCAGCGCGCTTCAATCGCACGTGCCTTTATTCATGATCCCAAGCTTATTTTGATGGATGAGCCCTTTGGTGCGCTGGACGCGCTGACGCGTGAGCGGATGAATGTCGAGCTCCATCGCATATGGCGCGAAAGCGGCAAGACGATTCTGTTCGTAACGCACAGCATTTCGGAAGCCATCTTTCTCTCAAGTCAGATTGTGGTGCTGACTGCGCGTCCCGCGCGCATGGCGGCGCTTGTTCCAATTTCGCTGCCGGAGCCGCGAACCGTTGCGGATAAGACTAACGCGGAGTTTTCCAACTACGCGCGTAAGGTCTACGAACTGTTGGGGATGACCTGACCGGAGGCACGAAGAGCGGCGACGGGCCAGGCTACGATCAATCTTCCATCTGCAGCGGGATCCCGGAATGAGATCGATTTCCTGGGAGCTATCACTGATCAGAACCTGTGGTTTGAGCACCGGGTAATGACCTGAAGATTGATCTGCTGGGCACAAACCCGAAGGCGATCGTCAGCAACTGGTTCGGGGGACAAGCAACGCCCTGCAGGAAGTCACGGCAGGCGGGCTCAAGATCGACAGTCAAATCTCGCAGCTCGTGCAGGCGATGGCGACCTAAGCCACCGGCGATTTTGAGCTCGATCCTGGATGGCCGCCGCGGATCTCTCGCACCAACTCTGGGAAGGCGCTCTTCCACCGCCACCAAGTTTGCCGCCGACCAAATCTGCGTCTGCGGGCTGCACATGGCACTCAAATACCACTACCAAATTACCTCAAAGCAATAAAATTTGGCCCGCAGTTGGTATTAAGACCGCCCGAAAACAGGGGGTATCGAAGGTTGGCCCGTCAACAATCGCCCAGACACCGAGGTGGCATTCATCCTGTCAGGCAGCGCAACCATTACGGACGAAATCACCGGCACAGCCCACACCATCAGGGCCGGTGATCTAGTCGTTCTTCCTCCCGGGTGGACCGGCCGTTGGGATGTGACCGAGACCATCCGGAAAGTTTACGCTATCTACTAAGCGGCTAGTCTCTGCCGTTCGTCAGGAACTGTGGGCGGCCATTGCATGGCGCACGCAACGCGGCGCCCGATGCTCATGCGGCAACCCAGCTGGTGGCGGACGGTGTCGCCGCCGCCGGACGATCGTTCGCGCTGCAGTCTATCTTCACTGCCGCGCAGTTCGCAGCCTAATGCTGGGCGCGCGCTGATGGTGCAGAATCTTCATTACGGCGACGGCGATGCGTTGCCGTTCGACCTGCGGCAAAAATCCTGGCCGTTGCACTACACGCTCGCGCCTGGTGCGTCCAAGGCGGAGATCAAGGCAGAACGCGACAAGCTGAAGGCGCAGTTCGTCGCCGCGCTGCGTCCCTATCTCACCATGGCCGCGCCAGCAGCGACGGACCATGTCCCGACGCCCACGACGTTCTCCAAGGCCGTGTTCTTTCAGCCAAACGAGATCCTCGCGCAGAACCATGCGCCGTCGCCGGATGCGGTCGACTATCGATTCAGCCAGCGGCAGGCGGCCGACGGGTTGCTTGAACTATGGCGATATCGGCTTTTTGGGCCTCAGCTGACCTGCTGAGTGCCGGTTCTGGCGTCTAGTTCTGAAATCAATGCGGACATAGCGTATTCGACCGTGCGCAGGGGGCACTCGAGTAGTCGTCTAGCAACCCAAAAGGCCGAATTCTTCCATAACATCGGATTTGCGTCTCAGCGCAACAAGCCATCAGTACTTGGAGGCAAGCTTCCGCGAACAATATATCTCCACCACACGCGGCACACCATGCTCTGCCCTTAACTCGCGCAGCGCCGCGGCGATCGCTTGAGTCGCGTACCGCTTACGCGTCTGCGGCTAACCGGCGAGTAGCCGGGCGTCGGGATCGGCGAAGTGACGGAGAGCCAAGAAAAAGGGATTTGTTCGCGCTGATGATTTGCGCCAAGAAATCAACCAGCGCGCGGACTTTGGCGACCTTGCGTTGCTCTGGGCGGGTCACGATGTACAAACCTTCGGCTGGCCCCGGCAATTCCGTTGGAATTCTTCGAAGCCCTTCCAGAGCATCTCCGACATAGCAAGGCAATGCGGCAACGCCCAAGCCGGCGCATGCCGCGGAATGCAGGATCAACGTTGAGTTGGCCCTCACTTTCGGTTGCGAATGCGGAAATAGGCTCTGTAGCCAGCGAGACTCTGGCATCTGGCCGTAGTCCTCAGCGAAATCGACATAAGGAACGGTGAGTGGTTCTTTACGGCGAAGACTTGCTTTGCACCGAGCAGCAAGTCTGGCCTGACCGTATAAGCCAAATTGGGAAGTAGCGACGCGTCGAATATCCAGGCGATCGGAGACCGGCTGGCTTATTCTCAGGCCGATATCCGCTGTGCCGCGAAGCAGACCCTCGACTCCCAGTTCGCTGCGAAGAGTTATTCGGATTTCCGGATAGAGAGCGCTGAATTTCGGCAATCGCGACGATACGAAAGCCGGTAAGCGAGCAGACTGCGCATGAGATGGTCAGAGCTGGGTTGCTGGTCCGCCGAGGTGGCAGATACGAGATAACACCCGTGGGACTGCAAGTCCTGGAACTGGAACCCGCACGGTAGCTTGCTTGGCTGCAGCACAATTGAGCTGATGATCGGTCTCGCTAACGAGGCATAGCGGAAATCGACAGGCCGCCGTCTATCGCAGAGGGTGACGCTCGGGACCCTGGCTGTGTGAAAAGCCACGAGTCGGCTAGGATTCCTCCGTTTCCTGATGGGGGATACGGATGGGACGCTTCGTTGAAGGTGCGGACAGATCCCAGCTGACGCTCTTGCCGG
>NZ_LGHM01000184.1 GCF_001908185.1 Bradyrhizobium sp. AS23.2 | reverse complement strand
TCCGGATTTCTGCTTCATCTTCGCTCCTTGCGGCTACGATGAACCAGAAATCCTCCCTTCGTGAAGTCCCTCAATTTGTCTCAAGGGCTCTGACGGCGAACAGGAGGAACTCGGTTTCCAATCTGCAATAGGGGAGCCGCATAGCGCGGTAGGGATGACGTTGACGTCTTCTGAATTGACCAGCTCTCCAGCGATGTGGATCAGAGAAGGCGCAGGGTGCCGACCATAGATTCTCGAGCGCATCAGGACAACCCGCAAACGGCACTGTCGCGATAATCGAGATAAAACCGGTGCGGTGCGACTCTGACACGCTCGAACATTCGCAATCCTTATCTCGACCAGCCCGAGGCTGGTGTACCTTGAGATCGTACAATTTAACATTACGGGCGATTCAAGCCCCTTGGACTTGTCGCTGGATCAATTGTTCCGGTGCTCACCAGGCAACGACGATAGGAAAAGTGGAAGAGCTCGCAGTGCCAACATTAATTAGTCGCCGGCATGGAGAAATACATAGTGCCACTTCCTCAGCAATCGACGCTCACGCGATAGCGTGCCCTTTGTCCAGCCAACGCGAATCACGAGATGCACGCTCGCTGCGGCGCATGCCCTTAAGAACGAGCCGCGCGAATGCGCGAGCGCGCCGCGGCGGCAAATGGCAATGGCAGATATCGCGTCGCGCAGCAATCACCGCAGCGTCTGGTAGGGCCGATGCTATAGCCGCCCACGCGGTTCAACTAACGAAATGCAGAGCTGCTCATAGTGCGTATGCGCGCCCCTGCCGTCGACGCCGAGGCCATCGAGTCTTGCGGTACGGCGCGGTAAACTCGGTCGGAAACGCCGCCGGTGAAGACGTCGAGAAAATCGAAGCCGAGCCAGGCGGCAAGGGGTTTGGCGTGATCGAAGCGCGCAGCTCTGGCGTCTCACTTCCATTCTCGCTGCGGCGATATCATCCAGATAGTACTTGCGCACTTCGGCCTTGAAAAGCCGAGCGATTTTCCAGGGACGTTATCCCTACGATTCTGGGCTTCCGGGCATGAAGACGTTCGCGCAGGACTGGGTCGTGGCTCATGCTCTCGTCGTCGCCATCAGTATAATACGCGTGAGCCATCCGCACCACCGGGCCCGAAGACGGCGCCGCCTCCGAGTTTTGGAATCATGTCGGCAGCTCTCTGCGGTTAACGGCAAGACAGCACCTAGTGGGTTCCAAAATTGTCAAGAATCTGCTTCTTTGCACCGAGGGATGCTTATCGAGTGTTGTGTGCAACGTACTCCGCTGGGGGGATGGAGTTGTCTTTATCGATCATTTCCCGGAATTTCCGAATGATGCGTTCTATCTTTGCCATAGATGCGAGTGCTTCAATCATTGGTGGGGACATCACTACTTATCTTTTGGCACCCCTGCGTGCACACAAAAGTGAGAGCCTAAGCCTCAGCCACGGCCTTTGCGTTGATTATCTGGGCAAGCTGCTTCGCCCTAGTCTTCGCGATCCGAGGCCAGGCCGCGATCGGCGTGCGACCGCTAATAGGAATCGCTGTGTCGGCCATGGAGACTGCCGGGCTTCGCGCATCGACCTCGTGGTAGACAACTGCAGAAGGTGCCCAGCTTCCGCAATGTCGTGATGATGCGGGCGGCGATCTCGCCTCTGTTGGCGATAAGGACTGTATCGAAAGGCAGTTTGTGCATTCGTCTATCCAAACAAGCAACTCAAACGAAATCTCCGTCACTTGGAGCGGGTTGGCCCGCTTTCGATAGCTCCGCAAGCTTATCTGTCGACCGTGAATCGACCATCCACGGCGCAATTGTTGGCTCGCTGGGCGCGGCGCGGGCGACGATCGAAGGGGCAGGATGGTCCGTCGTACCTCACTTCGAACCGTTTTTGGCCGTGTCGCGAATGGAAATCATGTAGCGACATTGAGGACTCAAGTTCGCCTGCTTGGCTCTGAGACACGCAGTGATGGCGATGGGATCCGGGATGTAGTCGCTACATAGGCGAAACACGTCCTGGATGCAGGCGTCTTTCTCCGCGTCTGTCGGCGGCTGATCTCGCGCACCAGCCGATTCGAGGCACAGAGATGCCGTTGCGACAATAAGAACTACAGCACAGAAGTTGATTTTGGGAAGCAAAGACCAGTGCGTTCGTTGTGTGCGCGTCACGATATCCTCTCCCAGGTCCGTACGTTTCGGTAGCAGTGTTGCTTGCGCAAAGCGAGTATGGCGCGCCATTTACTGATTATCGATTATAGGAGCGGCGCGATCGTCCAGCAGATCCCAGCCCAGAGAAGCGCATTGAGAAGAAGCGCCGCAAGCGGCCAGAAGTTCCAGGCTATCTTCGGCTGCGAAGCATTGAGTGTTGATCTGCGATAAGCGTTGTCCAGTTCGATCATTTGGTTGTTCGATGTGCGCCGGTTGTCGATATGCAGATGTTCGTGCCGCGCCGGTGAAGAGCTATGGCTCGGATCACGGCAAGGTTGAAGTCACCGAAGCCATGTCGCGTCGGTGATCATGCTCACCTCTGCAATCGGCATGCCGCGAAAGAAAGCGCTCTGAGCGCTGCCGAGGATAGGATATAGCGTGCTTTGCGAGACGGCCAGGGAGTGGTCTGGCGAAAGCCGTTGTCGGGTTCTCTACATCGACGTCGTGAGCCGGACATTACTGGTGGGACAAGTGCACCCCTCTCCAGCAGGAGCATGCTGACGCGTTGTAAGCTCTCAATGTCCAAGGAGCTGTGCGCGCAAGAGCCCCCAATCGATGCTACGATGTTGAACAGAATATCGTCGCAGCGGTGAGGCTGCGCTTTGCAAGATCCTTACGAACTAGAAATCAACTTGACCGTCAACCCCACTTAGCGACAAGCCGGGTGGTGAAACAACGGCGGAAGGTATCTCCTCGACCGCCAAGTCTCGCAAGCTGTGGCGACCCAGGCTACCTGGCAGGCGCGCTCACAACGTACGACTCAGTTGGCGTTCAGCCTCCGATCACATCAGTTCTCCTGCATCAGATATTCCATCATCTTGTTGCAAGCTCCCTCAGTCTTGGCGAACGTTCTGAAGGGCGAGCCACCGATTCTTATGGCGGCACGGCTGTCGTCAAGTGGCCGCCACGACGCCACATAGCCACCACGTCCGTGAAAGCCGGGGCCGGTCGGAGTCGCATAGGTGATCACAAAGGAGAAACCAATCCCACATGCGCTCCATACTGTTCGTCGTCAGATGATTTGAGACTGATTAGGCGGGCTGCGAAGGGGGCTCTGGCTCATCAGGGGTTAGAGTTTAAGCGGCCTGCAGTCGATGCTGCAAGCGACGATTTGCGATGGTG
>NZ_LGHM01000183.1 GCF_001908185.1 Bradyrhizobium sp. AS23.2 | reverse complement strand
CGGGGGGGCCTCGACCTGCGGTGCGCGCGGGGCCGGAGGCGGGGCGTCCGCCTCGGCCAGCCGGTCGATCGGTTCCTCCGCGAGCGCGCAGTCGACACCCGCCTCCAGATAGAAGGCCAGGAGCTCACGGACGGTGGGGGCGGGTTCGAGGATCATGGGAAAGTCTGACTATTAATTCAGTTTAGGCCGCCTTGCATCCCAGCGGAACGCATTTCCGAGGTTGTCCTACCCGGAAAAATCGGAAACAAGGGAGCGCAAATGACAAGGAACCGTCTCAAGGGCTGAGATCAGATGAGCACCGAAGAACTTCCTCCGCGCGAATCCATGGAATTTGACGTCGTCATCGTCGGCGCCGGCCCCTCGGGCCTGTCGGCCGCGATCCGGCTGAAGCAGCTCAACGCCGATCTCAACGTCGTCGTGGTGGAGAAGGGCTCCGAGGTCGGTGCGCATATTCTCTCGGGTGCTGTGATCGACCCGGCCGGGCTCGACAAGCTGATTCCCGACTGGCGCGAGGATTCCGACTGCCCGCTGAAGACGCAGGTCAAGGACGACCGCTTCTACTGGATGACGGGTGGCGGCGCGATCAAGCTGCCGAACTTCATCATGCCGCCGCTGATGTACAATCATCACTGCTATATCGGCTCGCTTGGCAATGTCTGCCGCTGGCTGGGGCGGAAGGCCGAGGCGCTCGGCGTCGAGATCTACCCGGGCTTTGCCGCCGCCGAGGTGCTCTATGACGAGGAGGGCAAGGTCAGGGGCATCGCCACCGGCGACATGGGCATCGGCCGTGACGGCAAGCCGAAGGACTCCTTTACCCGTGGCATGGAATTGCTCGGCAAGTACACGCTGTTCGCCGAAGGCGCGCGCGGCAGCCTGACCAAGCAGCTCATCGCGAAGTTCGTACTCGACTCCAAGAGCGAGCCGGCGAAGTTCGGCATCGGCCTCAAGGAAGTCTGGCAGATCGACCCTGCCAAGCATCAGAAGGGCATGATCCAGCATTCGTTCGGCTGGCCGCTCGACCTGAAGACCGGCGGTGGCTCGTTCCTCTATCACTACGACGACAATCTCGTCGCCGTCGGCTTCGTCGTGCACTTGAACTACGACGATCCGTATCTGTCGCCGTTCGACGAGTTCCAGCGCTTCAAGACCCATCCGTCGATCCGCGGCACCTTCGAAGGCGCCAAGCGGCTTGCCTATGGCGCGCGTGCCATCACCGAGGGCGGCTACCAGTCGGTGCCGAAGCTCAGCTTCCCCGGCGGCGCGCTGATCGGCTGCGCGGCCGGCTTCGTCAACGTGCCCCGCATCAAGGGCGTGCACAATGCGATGGGCACCGGCATGCTCGCCGCCGAGCATGTCGCAGCCGCGCTCGCGGCCGATCGCGCCAATGACGAGATCGTCGAGTACGAGAACGCGTGGCGCTCGTCCTCCGTGGGCAAGGACCTGTTCCTGGTCCGCAACGTCAAGCCGCTGTGGTCGAAGTTCGGCACCGTGCTCGGCGTCGCGCTTGGCGGCTTCGACATGTGGTGCAACACGCTGTTCGGCACCTCGCTGTTCGGCACGCAGTCGCACTCGAAGCCCGACCGCTCCACGCTCGATCCGGCCAGGCAGCATGCACCCAGAAACTATCCGAAGCCGGACGGCAAGATCTCGTTCGACAAGCTGTCCTCCGTGTTCCTGTCCAACACGAATCACGAGGAGGACCAGCCGGTCCATCTCCGGGTGGCCGACATGAACCTGCAGAAGACGTCCGAGCATGACGTCTTCGCCGGTCCCTCGAATCGCTATTGCCCGGCCGGCGTCTATGAATGGGTCGAGGAGGGCGCGAGCCTGCGCTACCAGATCAACGCCCAGAACTGCGTCCACTGCAAAACCTGCGACGTGAAGGATCCCAACGGCAACATCACCTGGGTTCCCCCGGAAGGCGGCGGCGGCCCGAACTACGAAGCCATGTAAGGACGCCAAGTGACCAAATAGGTCACGAAGGGTGGTGTAGCGCACGTTCGCGTGAGAACGGGGGCGCGGGGGCCGGTCGCGGCCACGATAAGGCCATAGTAGCGGCGTCTTGGGGCGCGACTGGCCGATTTGGGGCGTGCGGAGGGGATCGCACGGTCCGAATCCTTGCGGTGAAGCGCCAAAAGCGGCATTGTCCGGCCTGACGGTTCCGGGTCCCGATGCCACCGGCCGCGTTCGCGTGCGAGACGGCCTTCTGCTGCAAACCCAGGCACCACCAACTCAAGGCGAGCCCTGATGTTTTCAAATCGTTTCAACCGCTGGACTGCTGCCGCCATCGCCCTCATGGGCACAGCGATCGCGACGGTCCCCGGCGCGGTCCTGGCGCAGACGCCGGATCATCCGTCCGACACGGCGATGCAGTTTCCGAGTCGAAACGATCTGAAGTCACTCACGACCTCTGGCAGCTATCTCGCCGCCCGCCACGCCAGCGTCGAGCGCGACGCGGCCTCGGCCGCCGCCTTCTACCGCTCGGCGCTCCGAACCGATCCGAAGAACAATGAACTGCTCGATCGCGCCTTCATCTCCTCGGTCGCCGACGGTGACATCGACGAGGCGGTCAAGCTCGCCGAGCGCATTCTCACCATCGACAAGACCAACCGCGTCGCGCGCCTCGTCGTCGGCGTGCGTGATCTGAAGCTGAAGAAATACGCGACCGCGCAGACCAACATCAACCAGTCGATCCGCGGTCCGATCACGGATCTGGTCGCCACGCTGCTGTCGGGCTGGGCCGCCTATGGTGCGGGCGATGCCAAGGGCGCTGTTGCCACCATCGACAAGCTGGCCGGCCCGGAATGGTATCCGCT
Organism: Bradyrhizobium sp. AS23.2; assembly: GCF_001908185.1. Classification (GTDB taxonomy): domain Bacteria; phylum Pseudomonadota; class Alphaproteobacteria; order Rhizobiales; family Xanthobacteraceae; genus Bradyrhizobium. The sequence continues at coordinate 21,625 of NZ_LGHM01000183.1, read as the reverse complement.
GTTCAAGGACCTCCACGCCGGCATGATCCTCGAACTCGCCGGCAAGGAGAAGGACGCAGGCACCCGCTTCGAGCGCGCCTACAAGCTCGACGATTCCATGCTGCGCGTGACCGAGGCCTATGCGCGCTGGCTGTCGCGCAATAAGGATGCCGCCGCGGCGACCACCGTCTATGAGGCTTTCGACAAGAAGCTCGCCCGCCATCCGCTGGTCGTGGAAGGGCTGCGCGAGACTCGCGCCGGCAAGAAGATGCCGCCGCTGGTCGATTCCGCGCAGGCCGGCGCCGCCGAAGCGCTGTACGGCATCGGCGCCACGCTGACCCGCCGCGGCGGCGAGGATCTGGCGCTGGTCTATCTCCAGCTCTCGCTCTATCTCCAGCCCACTCATCCGCTGGCGCTGCTCTCGCTCGCCGACCTCTATGAGTCGGTGAAGCGACCGCAGATGGCGATCAAGGTCTATGAGCGCGTGCCCTCGACCTCGCCTCTGAAGCGCAACGCGCAGATCCAGCTCGCCATCGACCTCGATTCCGCCGACCGCACCGACGAAGCGATCAAGATCCTCAAGGGCGTCACATCAGACGATTCCAAGGATCTCGAAGCCATCATGGCGCTCGGCAATATCGAGCGCGGCCGCAAGAAATTCGGCGACTGCGGCACGACCTATTCGCAGGGCATCGAGGTGCTGCCGGCCGGCAACGACAAGGCCAACAGCGTCTGGTACTATTATCGCGGCATCTGCGAGGAGCGCTCCAAGCAGTGGGCCAAAGCGGAAGCCGACATGAAGAAGGCGCTCGAGCTGCAGCCCGACCAGCCGCATGTCCTCAACTATCTCGGCTATTCCTGGATTGACCAGGGCGTGAACCTCGACGATGGCATGAAGATGATCAAGCGCGCCGTCGAGCAGCGTCCCGACGACGGCTACATCGTCGACTCGCTCGGCTGGGCCTATTACCGCATCGGCAATTACGAGGAGGCGGTGAAGAACCTCGAGCGTGCGATCGATCTCAAGCCCGAGGATCCCACCATCAACGATCACCTCGGCGATGCCTATTGGCGCGTCGGCCGCACGCTGGAGGCCAAATTCCAGTGGTCGCACGCCCGCGATCTCAAGCCCGAGCCGGATGACCTTCCGAAGATCGAGGCCAAGATCGCCAACGGTCTCACCGAGGACAATTCGAACTCTTCAGCGGCACAGGCCGAGAAGAAGAAGGACGACGGCAAGGGCGGTTGATCCAGACGCATGATCCGGAAAAGTGTGTAGCGGTTTTCCGATAAGATCATGCGCGACGAAGAAGTGCGTTTGGGGGTTCGTCGCCAATGCCGGCGTTGATTGAAGAGGGACGTGCGAAGGTCAATCTGAGCCTTCGCGTCGTGGGGCGTCGTGCCGACGGTTATCATGATCTCGAGAGCGTAGTCGCGTTTGCCGATTGCGCCGACCGGCTCACGCTGGAGCCGGGCGGCGAGTTGAAGCTCGCCACCACGGGGCCGCTGGCGGCAGCTTGCGGCGATGCGTCCGACAATCTCGTGTTCAAGGCGGCCAAGCTCCTGGCCGAAGCTGTGCCAAACCTGAAGCTGGGCGCCTTCACGCTCGACAAGGTGCTTCCTGTTGCGGCCGGCATCGGCGGCGGCTCGGCCGATGCCGCGGCGGCGCTGCGGCTGCTGGCGCGTCTCAACGATCTTCCGCTTGATGATCCGCGCTTGCAGCAGGTCGCGCTCGCGACCGGCGCCGACGTGCCGGTGTGCCTGCTCTCGCGCGCCTGCGACATGACCGGCGTCGGCGAGCAGCTGCTGCCCTTGATGCTGCCGAGCATGCCGTGCGTGATGGTCAATCCGCGCGTGCCGGTTGCGACCAAGGACGTGTTCCAGGCGCTGGGCCTGCGCAACGGCGAATTGCTGGTCGGCGCCACTGACGTCCTCGAAGCCCCGGCCTGGCCGGAGGAGGGCGGGTCGATTGCCGATTGGGTCGAGGTCCTCGAAACCGTCGCCAACGATCTCGAAGCGCCTGCGCTGCGCATCGAGCCCGTCATCGGCGATGTGCTGGAGGCCTTGCGCGACTCCGCCGGCGTCAAGCTCTCCCGCATGTCCGGCTCAGGTGCGACCTGCTTTGCGATCTATGGTGCGCCGGCCGAGGCTCATGCGGCGGCTGAAAAGATCCGCAGGGATCACCCCGGCTGGTGGGTGCATGCGGGGACGTTGAGCTAGGCGCCACCGCCGTAGGGTGGGTAAAGGCGCGACAGCGCCGTGCCCACCACGCATCCAAGCCACGCTATCGAACTGGTGGGCACGCTTCGCTTTGCCCACCCTACGGCGCCAGGGCTAATTCGCGCCGTCCTCGGCTAACCCGAGAAACTTTCTGATCGCACCCAGGACCTCTTGCGGCTTGTCGTGTTGCAGCCAGTGTCCGGCCCCGGCAATGGTCTCGACGCGCGCCTGCTGGAAATAGCGCTCCAGGCCTGCCGCCTTGGCGCCTGCGAGAAAGCTTTCGCCGGCATTCAGCAGCAGCGTTGGGCAGGTGATGCGCGACCAGAGTTCGACATGATCGTCCGGCCAGAGTCGATGCGGCGCACTGGCGCGCTGATAGGGATCGAACTTCCAGCTATAGGTGCCGTCCTCGTTCTGCCGTGCGCCATGCGTTGCAAGATGCAGTGCGAGCTCGCGGGACAGCCGCTTGTTGTGAAGCACCATCTGAGCGGCCGCGTCCTCCAGCGTGCGATAGCGGCGCGGCGTGCGGTCATGCAGCTTGTCGAGCTGACCGATCCATTTGGTGATGCGCTCATTCGCCGGGGGCTTCGGCGTATCCGGCAGCATGGTCACGCCGTCGAGGACGACCAGCTTCGATACCTGCTCGGGGAACGACCCTGAAAAGATCAGGCTCACCATTCCGCCCATCGAATGGCCGATGAGGATCACCTGGGACGCCGCGATACTGCGGACGAGCTGGGCGAGATCGTACACATACTCCGTCAGCGCGTAGCTGCCGCCTCTGGTCCAGTCGGAATCGCCGTGCCCGCGCAGGTCGGGCGCGATGACGCGAAAATGCGGCTGCAACGATCGGGCGATGACGTCCCAGCTCCGGCAATGATCCCGGCCGCCATGGACCAGGATGGCGACGGGCGCGCCCTCGTTGCCCCAATCGGCATAATGCAGCCGCAGGCCGTGGGATTCGTAATAGCGGCTTTGCGGGGCGAACATCGTGCGCTCTACCCCTGCACCGGCCGCCGCGCCAGCGCGAGCGAAAGGCCAAGGCCGGCGATGAAGATGCCGGAGCCTTGCGTGAGACGCCGCATCAGATGCGGCCGACCGATCAGCTGCGTGCGCGTTGCGGAGGCCATCAGCACCACGACGACATCGGCGAGCGTGTTCAGCGTCACCGAGATCGCACCGAGCACGATGAATTGCAGCGTGGGGCTCGATCCCGCCGGATCGAGGAACTGCGGAATGAAGGCGAGGAAGAACGCGGCGGTCTTCGGGTTCAGCGCCTCGACCAGCACGCCGTCGCGAAAGGCGCGCTTGTCGCCGACGGGCTTGCTCTCGAGCGAGAGCGCCTGGCCGGCGTTGCGGAAGGTCTTGATGCCGAGCCAGACCAGATACAGCGCGCCGATGAACTTCACGGCGGCAAACAGCTCGGCGCTGGCAAGGATGATCGCGGAGATGCCGAGACTGCCCGCGACCACATGAACCAGGCCGCCCAGCGCGGTTCCAGCGGTCGACGCGAAGCCGCTGGCCCGCCCCTCCGACAAGGTCCGCGCCGCGACGTAGAAGATGCCGGGGCCGGGAATTGCCGCTATGAGAAACGCCGCTGTCAGGAACAGCCAGAAATTCGTCTCGCTCATCCTGAATTCGTAACGGAGCTTGCCGCGATTGCAAGTCCTCCGGCCTAAAGCGCGATGAGATTGGGATGGATCGTCATCGCGCTTTAGGTTGTTGTTTGAGCATGATCTTTTCGGAAAACCGCTTCACACTTTCCCGGATCATGCTTCTAGGCGATCCGGCGGAAGATCGCGCTGGCATTCACCCCGCCGAAGCCGAAGCCGTTGGAGATGGCGTGCTGCATCGCCATCGGCCGTGCTGCACCTGCGACGATGTCGATGCCTTCCGCGCCCGGATCAGGGTTTTCGAGATTGAGAGTCGGCGGAGCGATCTGGTCGCGCAGGGCGAGGACGGTGAAGATTGCCTCCAGCCCGCCGGCGGCGCCGAGCAGATGGCCGGTGGCCGATTTCGTCGCGCTCACCGCGATGTTCTGATTGCGGCCGAACAGAGCCGCGATTGCGCCAAGCTCGCTCTCGTCGCCGGCCGGCGTCGACGTCGCGTGAGCGTTCAGGTGCTGCAAATCCGCGGGCGCAAGGCTCGCCTGACGGAGCGCGATCTCCATCGCACGCCGAGCGCCGTCGCCATCGGGCGGCCCCGACGTCATGTGATAGGCGTCCGCAGTCGTGCCGTATCCGACGATCTCGGCGATCGGGGAGGCGCCGCGCGCCAGCGCGTGCTCCAGCTCTTCGATCACGAGGATGCCCGCGCCTTCACCCATGACAAAGCCGTCGCGGTCGCGATCGAACGGGCGCGAGGCGCGCACGGGCTGCTCGTTGAAGCCGCTCGACAGCGCGCGCGCCGCCGCAAAGCCGCCGAGGCTGACGATATCGATGCAGGCCTCCGTGCCGCCGCAGATCGCCACATCGACTTCGCCCGCCCGGATCATGCGCGCGGCATCGCCGATTGCCTGCACACCCGCGGCGCATGCCGTGACCGGTGTTCCCAGCGCTCCCCTGTAGCCGTATTTGATCGAGACGTGGCCGGCGGCGAGATTGGCGAGGAACGAGGGGATCGTGAACGGCGAGAGCCGGCGCGCGCCGCGCTGTTCGGTGATGCGCACTGCTTCCGCCATCGCCGGAAAGCCGCCGACGCCGGAGGCGATGATCGTCGCCGTCCGTTCCAGCGCCGCTGCGTCCTGCGGCGCCCATCCGGCCTGCGCGACCGCTTCTGCGGTGGCGAGCAGCGCAAACAGGATGAAGCGGTCCATCTTGCGCTGGTCCTTTGGCGCGGCAGCTTGCGCGGGATCGAAGCCGCCCTCGGGATCCCCGGCTTTATCGGGCACCAGACCGGCAATGCGTGCCGGCAGCGCCTGTGACCATTCGGGCAGGGGGCGCAGCCCGCTTTGTCCGGCAAGCAGCCGGCGCCAGGAGAGTTCGACGCCGCAGCCGAGCGGTGACACCGCGCCCATTCCCGTCACGACAATACGACGCATGTCAGTCTCCAGCCGGCGCAACGGCCGGGTTCATGGCCTTGAGCGAAGCGAGCCGATTCCGCATCCCGCGGCTTGCGCGGGGACCTGCGATGACGACCGCATTAGCGAGCGTGATGGGACGCTTGTCGGCGGCATCGACGACCACCGGATCGAACGGGCGAGCGTCATCCCGGTTCGCCAGCAGGATGGATTCGCCCTTCGGCGCGAGATGCTTGTTGCCCCAGGCGAGCAGCGCCACGACCACGGGAAAGAAATCGCGCGCCTTGTCCGTCAGTACATATTCGTAACGCGGCGGCCGCTCGCTGTAGCGGCGGCGAACGAACATGCCGCTCTCGGTGAGATGGGCGAGGCGCCGCGACAGGATGTTCGGCGCGATTCCGAGGCTTTGCGAGAACTCGTCGAAGCGCGTCGCGCCCTGGAATGCATCCCGCAGGATCAGGATGCTCCACCATTCACCGACCGTCTCCACGGCGCGGCCGACCGGGCATTCCTGGATGGAGGAGAGTTTGGGCTGCATGGCCTGAAGGTAGGGCAGTGACTTGCAAAATGCAAGTCACCGGTGAGCAACAGGAGATGCGGGTGGAGCGAGCGAAAAGAATGCGAAGATGGCTTGGTGACGAGAAGGTGCGTCCGCGTTGAAATGTGCGGCGCGCGGTTGTTAGTCCACTCTCGTGCCCCGGACGCAGCGCAACGCCTCTTGGCGGTGCGCTGCAGAGCCGGGGCCCATGTTGCGGATCATCGCGCGTGTCGCATGGGTCCCGGCTCTGCGCAGCAACGCCAAGGCGTTGCTGCGCGTCCGGGACACGAGAGTAGGTGCGCGGCTGCCTACACTCCGTCATTGCGAGCGCAGCGATGCAATCCAGCCTACCGCCGTGGGGCGACTCTGGATTGCTTCGCTACGCTCGCAATGACGATGTAGATGCTGTAGTGACGCTATTTCGCCGGTGTCGTCCGGGCTCCGTGCGCAATTGCGCAACAGGCCGCGGACGACAGCGCATTTGACGGGCAGCGTGCCGAAACGCGATAACTTGGTGCGACCGTTTAATGCGACCGCGCCAGGCAGAACGCCACGACCTGCTCCAGCGCGCTCTTCATCGGCGAGGACGGGAACAGCGCGAGCGCGTCGACGGCCATGGCGCCGTAGTGCTGGGCGCGGCTGAGCGTGTCCTCGAGCGCGCGGTGCTTGTTCATCAGCCCGATGGCGTGATCGAGGTCGGTGTCGCCGATCTCGCCGCGCTCGAGCGCCCGGATCCAGAAGGCGCGCTCGGTGTCGTTGCCGCGGCGGAAGGCGAGCACGACCGGCAGCGTGATCTTGCCTTCGCGGAAATCGTCGCCGGTGTTCTTGCCGAGCTTGGCGCTCTTGCCGCCATAGTCGAGCACGTCGTCGACGAGCTGGAAGGCGATGCCGAGATTCATGCCCACTGAGCGGCAGGCGGTCTGCTCCGCCTTCGGGCGGTTGGCGATCACGGGGCCGACCTCGCAGGCCGCTGCGAACAGCTCGGCGGTCTTGCCGCGGATCACGGCGAGATATTCGTCCTCGGTGGTCGCGGTGTTCTTGGCGGCGGCGAGCTGCATCACCTCGCCCTCGGCGATGGTGGCGGCGGCCGCGGAGAGGATGTCGAGCGCGCGGAGCGAGCCGACCTCGACCATCATGCGGAAGGCCTGTCCGAGCAGGAAGTCGCCGACCAGAACACTGGCCTCATTGCCCCAGAGCATGCGCGCCGAGAGCTTGCCGCGGCGCATCTCGCTCTCGTCGACGACGTCGTCGTGGAGCAGGGTCGCGGTGTGCATGAACTCGACGGACGCGGCGAGCTTGATGTGGCCGTCGCCGGTGTAGCCGGCGAGGTTGGCCATGGCGAGCGTCAGCATCGGCCGCAGGCGTTTTCCCCCTGAGGAGATCAGGTGGTTGGCGACCTCCGGGATCATGGTCACGTCCGAACCGGTCCGGGACAGGATCGTGGCGTTGACGCGCTCCATGTCGCCGGCGACAAGGGCAACCAGCTCTTCGATCGACGCGCCGGGAGTTTCGAAAGGTACGATGACGGCCACGCCGGTCTCCAATATTTGCCCCGGAAGGGCTATTCTGATGGAAATACAATAGAAACTGGCGGCGGATGCGGCAAGTGCTGCGCAACCATTGACATTTGCCGCCTAACCCCTCCAGGCAGGAGACCTGATTTGCGTGAACTGGTTCGGACCAACGACATGGTGCTGGTGTCGGCGATTGGCGCGCTGCTCGACGGCGCAAACATCCATCATCTGGTGCTGGACCAGAACATGAGCATCATCGAGGGCTCGCTCGGCATTTTGCCGCGGCGGATCCTGGTCCATGACGACGACGCCCAGGAGGCCCGGCGGCTCCTGACCGAGGCAGGTCTCAGCCACGAACTGCGCGGCGATGATTGAGGCCGCAGCAGACATCACCGAGGACGCCTTTCTGGGCGGGCAGCTGCGGCTCAAGCAGAAGCGGTCCGGCCATCGCGCCGGGCATGACGCCATCCTGCTCGCGGCGGCGACGGAGGCCCGGACCGGCGACCGTGTGGTCGATCTGGGCGCCGGCATCGGCACGGCCGGGCTGGCGCTCGCCCGGCGCGTCCCCGGGATCAGGCTGAGCCTGGTCGAAATCGATCCGGAGCTGGCAGAGCTGGCGCGCGCCAATGCGGCGGCGAATGCGATCGCGGCCGAGACGATCGTGCTCGACGTCATGGCCGATGCGCAGGCCTTCGCGGCAAATGGGCTGTCGCCGGACAGCGTCGACGTGGTGTTGATGAACCCGCCTTTCAACGATCCCGCACGGCATCGCGGCTCGCCGGATCAGGGGCGCCAGATCGCGCATGTCGCGACGGAGGAGACCTTGCAGGCCTGGATTCACGCGGCGCGGCGCATCCTCCGATCGGATGGCGTGCTGACCCTGATCTGGCGTGCAGATGGTATCGCGGAGGTTTTGGCAGCGCTGTCACGCGGCTTCGGCAGCCTGTCGATCCTGCCGGTTCACGGCGAAGCGGGACGGCCTGCGATCCGCGTGCTGGTGCGCGCGGTCAAGGGCGGCAGGGCCCCGACACGATTGTTGCCAGGCCTCATGCTCAACGAGCAGGCACGCGTGCCTAAAAAAGAGGTGAAGGATATTCTGGAGGGGCGGGCGGTTCTACCCCTGGTGGAGCGGTGATGGCCTACTGCGGAAGCGATTCCGACTGCTGTTCCTGCGGGGACGTGAAGCGGATTGCGGTGAAAAGTGTGCCGATCAGCACCAACAGCAGATAGATCTTCATGTCGCTTCCTCCGCTGCCTCATTGCAGCCTCTCAGCAAGAAATCTGCAAAACACGTTCCAGGCACTTCCAATGACAGTCGCGTGATAAGAAATGGTTAATCAGAGGTAACGGCATGGCCGAACAATTGAACGATCGCAGAGGTTCCGGCCTGGCCGACAAGCTCATGGAATATCTGCCGGCGCGTTTCCGTCCCGGCGCCGCAGTCGTGCCGGTGGTGCGGCTGTCCGGCGTGATCGGCGCGGTGACGCCACTGCGCCCCGGCATGACACTCGCGGGCGTTGCGCGGGTGCTGGAGCGAGCATTTTCTGTCCGCAATGCGAAGGCGGTGGCGCTCGTGATCAACTCGCCCGGCGGCTCGCCGGTGCAGTCGCGCCAGATCTATCTGCGCATCAAGCAGCTCGCGGCGGAGAAGAAGCTACCGGTGCTCGTGTTCGTCGAGGACGTCGCGGCCTCCGGCGGCTACATGATTGCCTGCGCCGGCGACGAGATCCTTTGCGATCCCTCGTCCATCCTCGGCTCGATCGGCGTGGTCGGCGGCAGCTTTGGCTTCCAGGAGGCGATCAAGCGGCTCGGCATTGAGCGACGCCTCTACACCGCCGGTGCGCACAAGGCGATGCTCGACCCGTTCCTCCCGGAAAACGCTGATGACGTCGCGAAGCTGAAGGCGATCCAGCGCGAGATCCACCAGATCTTCATCGCGCTGGTGAAGGAAAGCCGCGGCGCGCGCCTGAAAGGCGCGGACGACACCCTGTTCACGGGCGAATACTGGGCCGGCGACAGCGCGATCGCGCTCGGGCTGGCCGACGGGATCGGCGATCTCCGCTCAACTCTTCGTGCCCGCTATGGCGAGAAGGTTCTCACCCCCGTGATCGCGCAGCCGACCGGGCTGCTGTCCGGCCTTCTGGGGCGGAAATCGCCCGGCGCTGGCCAGCTTTCGGCCTTGGAATCGGTCGCCGGCCTCCCGGACGAACTGATTTCGGCGGTCGAGACGCGGGCGATTTGGGCGAAATTCGGGTTCTAGGCGGCGCCCACCCGCGCCATTTGGTCCGAGGAGAATCGAAGCCGAACCAATTGCAGCGCAGCCTCATCTGCGCGACAATGATCGTGGGGGCTGAGCATTGAACAAGGATCGACCGATGCCGCCGTTCGTTGCATTTGCGGGCGTCTTGGGCGGGCTTGCCGTGGTCCGCTGGGCCTACAAGACCGCTGTCCGGATCAACCAGGAGCTGGAGGAGATGCGCTTGTCGCGCGTCGCCGAAACCGCCCGTATGGGGGACATCCAGACGCTGAAACGGGACCCCGTGACCGGAGCCTATCGTCCGGGATAGTTGCTGCAGCCGTAGGGTGGGCAAAGCAAAGCGTGCCCACCGCCTGCATCGCAGTCTTGGAAAGATGGTGGGCACGGCGCAAGAGCGGCTTTGCCCACCCTACCGCACCGTCCGGGATGACGGGCTGTTTGGCTCGAATCCGCGCCCCTTTGCCTTGATTCCCATCCCCGCCGTCGATACGGTCCCGCGCGATTCAAACCCCCCCGCGAGAGCCTGATCTGACGATGGACGCCTCATTGCCCGCCCATATGCGCCCGGAACGCTCGTTCCAGGGCTTTATCCTCGCGCTCCAGCGGTTCTGGGCCGAGCAGGGCTGCGTGATCCTGCAGCCCTACGACATGGAGATGGGTGCAGGTACCTTCCATCCGGCGACCACCTTGCGCGCGCTCGGGCCCAAGCCCTGGAACGCCGCCTATGTGCAGCCCTCGCGCCGGCCCAAGGACGGCCGTTACGGCGAGAACCCGAACCGGATGCAGCACTACTACCAGTTCCAGGTGATCATGAAGCCGTCGCCGCCGAACCTTCAGGAACTGTACCTGAAGTCGCTCGCGGCGATCGGTATCGATTCTGCCGTGCACGACATTCGCTTCGTCGAGGATGACTGGGAAAGCCCGACGCTGGGCGCCTGGGGCCTCGGGTGGGAATGCTGGTGCGATGGCATGGAAGTGAGCCAGTTCACCTATTTCCAGCAGGTCGCGGGCTTCGAATGCGCGCCGGTCGCGGGCGAGCTGACCTACGGGCTCGAGCGTCTCGCGATGTATGTGCAGGGCGTCGACCGCGTCTACGACCTCAACTTCAACGGCCGCGACGGCGACGCGAAGGTCACCTATGGCGATGTGTTCCTGCAAGCGGAGCGCGAATATTCGCGGCACAATTTCGAAGTCGCCGACACCGCGATGCTGTTCGAGCAGTTCAAGATGGCCGAAGCGGCCTGCAAGAAATACCTCGATGCGGGCTGGCAAAAAAATTCTAAGGACGGCAAGCGCGAGGCGCACCTGATGGCACTGCCGGCCTATGACCAGTGCATCAAGGCGAGCCATGTCTTCAACCTGCTCGATGCGCGCGGCGTGATCTCGGTGACCGAGCGGCAGAGCTACATTTTGCGCGTGCGTGAACTGGCCAAAGCCTGTGGCGAAGCCTGGTTGCACACCGAAGCCGGTGGAGCGGCCTGATGCCTGATCTGTTGCTTGAGCTTTTCTCGGAAGAAATCCCCGCGCGCATGCAGGCCAAGGCGGCGGACGATCTGCGCCGCATGGTCACCGACAAGCTCGTCGCCGAAGGCCTCGTCTATGACGGCGCGAAGGCGTTCGCGACGCCACGCCGCCTTGCGCTGACCGTGCACGGCATTCCCGTGCGCCAGCCCGACCTGAAGACCGAACGTCGCGGACCGAAAATCGGCGCGCCCGATGCGGCTGTGCAGGGCTTCCTGAAGGCGACGGGTTTGCAGTCGCTCGACGAAGCCAAGATCCAGCGCGACCCGAAGGGCGACTTCTACATCGCGTTGATCGAGAAGCCCGGCCGCGACGCCATCGACGTGCTCGCCGAAATCCTGCCCGTGATCATCCGCACCTTCCCCTGGCCGAAATCGATGCGCTGGGGTGCGCGCTCCGGCAAACCCGGTTCGCTCAACTGGGTGCGTCCGCTGCACGCGATCACTGCGACCTTCGGACTTGAGACCGAAGAGCCCGATGTCGTGAAGTTCTCGGTCGACGGCATCGAGACCGGTCAGACCACCTACGGCCATCGCTTCCTCGCGCCGGCTCCAATCAGCGTGCGCCGGTTCGAGGACTATGAGGCGAAGCTGCTCGCCGCGAAGGTCGTGCTCGACCCCGAGCGCCGCAAGGATGCGATCCTCACCGACGCCAAGCAGCTTGCGTTCGCGCAAGGGTTCGAGCTTGTCGAGGACCAGAACCTGCTCGACGAGGTCGCGGGCCTCGTCGAATGGCCGGTCGTGCTGATGGGCTCGTTCGACCAGGAGTTTTTGGCGACGCCTTCGGAAGTCATCCGCGCCACCATTCGCAACAACCAGAAGTGCTTTGTGGTCAGCGATCCCAAGAGCAACGAGGGCAAGCTCGCCGCAAAATTCATCCTGGTCGCCAATATCGAGGCGACCGACGGCGGGGCGACCATCATCGCCGGCAACGAGCGTGTGATCCGCGCGCGGCTGTCGGATGCGAAGTTCTTCTACGAGACCGACCTGAAGACGAAGCTTGAGGATCGTCTGCCGAAGTTCGAGCAGATCGTGTTCCACGAGAAGCTCGGGACGCAGGCCGCGCGCATCAAGCGCATCGAGCGGCTTGCTGCCGAGATCGCGCCGCTGGTCGGTGCCGATGTCGCAAAGGCGACGCGCGCCGCGCATCTCGCCAAGGCGGATTTGCTGACCGAAGTCGTCGGTGAATTCCCCGAGGTGCAGGGCTTGATGGGCAAGTACTACGCGCTGGCGCAAGGCGAGGATGCGTCCGTCGCGGCGGCCTGCGAGGAGCACTACAAGCCGCAAGGCCCGGCCGATCGCGTGCCGACCGATCCGGTCAGCGTTACGGCCGCACTTGCCGACAAGATCGATACGCTGGTTGGGTTCTGGGCGATCGACGAGAAGCCGACGGGAAGCAAGGATCCGTATGCACTCCGTCGCGCGGCGCTCGGCGTGATCAGGCTGATTGCCGAGAACGCGCTGCGTCTGTCGCTCATGAAGGTGGCGGCATCCGCACTTGCGGGCTTGTCGGTGAAGCCTGCCGATGCGCAGAAGCTTCCGAGCGACCTGCTCGCCTTCTGCGCCGACCGCCTGAAGGTCCAGCTCCGTGAGCAGGGCGCGCGCCACGATCTCGTCGACGCCGTGTTCGCGCTCGGCGGCCAGGACGATCTCCTGATGATCGTCCGCCGCGTCGAGGCGCTCGGCAAGTTCCTCGATAGCGACGACGGCAGGAACCTGCTCGCCGGCACCAAGCGCGCCAGCAACATCCTGTCGATCGAGGAGAAGAAGGACAAGCGCACGTTCGACGGTGCGCCTGATGCCGCGCTCTACAGCCTCGACGAGGAGAAGGCGCTGGCGAAGGCAATCGGCGAGGTCAAGACGGAAGCAAGCGCTGCTGTCGCCAAGGAAGACTTTGCCGCCGCAATGAGCGCGATGGCGAAGTTGCGCCCGCCGGTGGATGCGTTCTTCGACAAGGTCCGTGTCAACGATGACGATGCGAAGGTGCGCGAGAACCGCCTGAAGCTGCTCAACGAAATCCGCAGCGCGACGCGTGCGGTGGCGGATTTCTCGAAGATCCAGGATTGAGGCTCTCGTGCCCCGGATGCTGTGCAGCGCGCCGCGCCTTCGCGGCGTGATGCACTGCTGATCCGGGGCCCATGCCAGCCGCACAAAAGATTCTGGGTCCCGGCTCTGCGTCGCACCGCTACGCGCTGCGTCGCGTCCGGGACACGAGAACGCAAAAAAGCCCCGCCCGGCGGGGGGAAGACCGGGCAGGGCCTGATGTCCGAATTAAAACTGCTCGCGCCAGCCTGATGCGGCGCGCCGGACATCGAGTAGAAAGCGCTAGTCCATCACCTCGACGATGCGTCGTGAGCGAGGCTCGACCAGCACGGTCTCGCCGTTCACGACGGTGTAGCGATATGTCGTGGCGCCGAAACGTTGCGGCACGTCATAATAGGTGATGCCGGTCTCGGGTAAGGTGGCACCGACCACCACGCGATCCGGAATACGGAAGGCCGGCACACGTTGTTCGATGACATATTCGCGGAAAGCCGGCCGCTGTTCGACCGCTATCGTCGGACCGCCATCGACCACGACGGGCGCGCGTCCCACCGTTTGCGCCTGCGCCGCGACGGGCGAGCCGATCGCGGCCGCGAGCGCTGCAAGAGCAAGAATCCTGTTCCGCATCGTCAACTCCTTCGAGAAGATTTTCGGGAAGCGCCAGTGGCGCAACCGGTTGCCAATGCATGCCTCTTCGCAATGTTCCGGGAAAAGCCCTGCCGCATTCGCGGCAATTTCGGGCAGTTTTCGCGAAGGCAGGAACTCGTGCGACTCTGGTGCGTCTCTACCCGCGGAACCCGGTCCGCTATGATCCGGCCGCGATTCGCCTCACTCCACAGAAAGACAATTCATGCACATCACCGTCGCCCACATTTCGCCGATCCTGTCGTTGATTGCGGGTGTGCTCATTCTGATCATGCCGCGGCTCCTCAATCTGATCGTAGCGATCTTCCTCATCATCAACGGTGCGATCGGGCTTGGGCTCCTGAAGTGGCTCCACCTCTAGCTCCAGGGGTTCATTTTCCGGAACAGTTCGACTTGCGCGGGCCCGCTCAAAGTGGTGTAAGGCCCGCGATTTCCCGTCCCTCTCGCAGGTTGTGTGCAAGCTATGGCCAAAGCCGCCTCGAAGCCTAAGAAAATACCAGCGAAATCAAAGTCCTCCGCCAACGCGAAAGCCGCGCCGCCGGCCCGCAAGGCGCTTGCCAAGAGCGCCCCGAAGCCGGCCGCCAAGGTTGCTGCTAAGGCTGCTGCCAAGCCCCCTGCCAAGCCCGCTGCCAAGCCGGCCGTGAAGCCTGCGGCGAAGGCTGCGACCAAGTCGGTTGCGCCGAAGATTGCGGCCAAGGTCGCTGCGAAGCCGGCACCGAGCAAGGCAGCGCCGAGCGCGGCCAAGGCCGGCAAGTGGGTCTTCACCTTTGGTGACGGCAAGGCCGAGGGCCGGTCGGAGATGCGCGACCTGCTCGGCGGCAAGGGCGCCAATCTCGCGGAAATGGCCAATCTCGGCCTTCCGGTGCCTCCCGGCTTCACCATTCCGACCTCGGTCTGCACCTATTTCTACGCACACGACAAGTCCTATCCGAAAGAGCTGCAGTCGCAGGTCGAGAAGGCGCTGGACTATGTCGGCAAGTTGACCGGCAAGATCTTCGGCGATGCCAAGAACCCGCTGCTCGTCTCCGTGCGCTCCGGCGCGCGCGCCTCGATGCCGGGCATGATGGACACCGTGCTCAATCTCGGCCTGAACGACGAGACGGTGGAAGCATTGTCGGAACTGTCGGGCGACCGCCGCTTCGCCTATGACAGCTATCGCCGCTTCATCACCATGTATTCGGACGTGGTGCTCGGTTTCGAGCATCATCACTTCGAGGAAATCCTCGATACCTTCAAGGACAGCCAAGGCTATACGCTCGACACCGATCTGTCCGCCGAGGACTGGGTCGAGCTGGTCGGCAAGTACAAGGACGCGGTCGCGCGCGAGACGGGGAAGGACTTCCCGCAGGATCCGCACGACCAGCTCTGGGGCGCGATCGGCGCGGTGTTTTCCTCCTGGATGAACGCGCGCGCGGTGACTTACCGCAAGCTGCACGACATTCCGGAATCCTGGGGCACCGCTGTCAATGTGCAGGCCATGGTGTTCGGCAACATGGGCGAGACGTCGGCGACCGGCGTTGCCTTCACCCGCAACCCCTCGACGGGCGAGAGCAAGCTTTACGGCGAGTTCCTGATCAACGCGCAAGGTGAGGACGTGGTGGCGGGCATCCGTACGCCGCAGGACATCACCGAGGACGCCCGGAAGGAATCGGGCTCCGACAAGGCGTCGATGGAATCGGCGATGCCGGCGGCCTTCAAGGAGCTGACGCGGATCTACACGCTGCTCGAGAAGCATTACCGCGACATGCAGGACATGGAGTTCACGGTCGAGCAGGGCAAGCTCTGGATGCTGCAGACCCGCGGCGGCAAGCGCACCGCCAAGGCGGCGCTGCGCATCGCGGTCGAGCTCGCCAATGAAGGCCTGATCTCGAAGAAGGAGGCGGTGACGCGCATCGACCCGGCTTCGCTCGATCAGCTGCTGCATCCGACCATCGATCCCAACGCCAAGCGCGACGTGATCGCGACCGGCCTGCCGGCCTCGCCCGGTGCGGCCTCCGGCGAGATCGTGTTCTCCTCGGATGAGGCGGCCAAGCTCCAGGCCGACGGACGCAAAGTGATTCTGGTCCGCATCGAGACCAGTCCTGAAGACATCCACGGCATGCACGCCGCCGAAGGCATTCTGACCACGCGCGGCGGCATGACCTCGCATGCTGCGGTGGTCGCGCGCGGCATGGGCAAACCTTGCGTCTCCGGCTGCGGCACCATCCGCGTCGATTACGGCCGCGGCACCATGAGCATCGGCTCGCGTACCTTCAAGACCGGCGACGTCATCACCATCGACGGCTCGCTCGGCCAGGTGCTCGCCGGCCGCATGCCGATGATCGAGCCGGAGCTGTCCGGCGAGTTCGGCACGCTGATGAACTGGGCCGACCAGGTCCGCAAGATCGGCGTGCGCGTCAATGCCGACACACCGGAAGACGCGCGCACCGCGATCAAGTTCGGCGCGGAAGGCATCGGCCTCTGCCGCACCGAGCACATGTTCTTCGAGGAGACGCGCATCCGCACGGTGCGCGAGATGATCCTCTCGGAGGACGAGCAATCGCGCCGTGCCGCGCTCGCAAAGCTGCTGCCGATGCAGCGTGCCGACTTCGTCGAGCTGTTCGAGATCATGAAGGGCCTGCCCGTCACGATCCGTCTGCTCGATCCGCCGCTGCACGAGTTCCTGCCACACACTCATGCCGAGGTCGAGGAAGTGGCGCGCGCCATGAATACCGACCCGCGGCGCCTGGCTGACCGTGCGCGCGAGCTCTCGGAGTTCAACCCGATGCTCGGCTTCCGCGGCTGCCGTATCGCGATCGCCTATCCGGAGATCGCCGAGATGCAGGCGCGCGCGATCTTCGAGGCGGCGGTCGAGGCGCAGCGGCGCACCGGCAAGGCCATCGGCCTCGAGGTGATGGTGCCGCTAATCGCGACCAAGGCCGAGCTCGATCTCGTCAAGGCGCGGATCGATGCGACCGCGCAGGCAGTGATGCGCGATACGAACACAAAGCTCGCCTATCAGGTCGGCACCATGATCGAGCTGCCGCGCGCCTGTTTGCTCGCGGCCGAGATCGCGGAAAGCGCCGAGTTCTTCTCCTTCGGCACCAACGATCTCACGCAGACGACGTACGGCATCAGCCGTGACGACGCTGCGAGCTTCCTCGGCCCCTACGTGGCGAAGGGCATCCTTGCGGTCGATCCCTTCATCGCGCTCGACCAGGAAGGCGTCGGCGAGCTCGTCAAGATCGGCGTCGCGCGCGGCCGCAAGACGCGTGCTTCGCTCAAGGTCGGCATCTGCGGCGAGCACGGCGGCGATCCCGCCTCCGTTGCCTTCTGCCACAATATCGGCCTCGACTACGTCTCCTGCTCGCCCTACCGCGTGCCGATCGCCCGCCTCGCTGCCGCGCAGGCCGCGCTCGGCAAGGCGATCGCGAGCCAGGCGTAGGCGGAATTGATATGTTGAGAGTGAAAGAGGCGGGGCCAACCCCGCCTCTTTTCATTTGAGATGACCACTCTCCAAGTCGTCATTGTGAGCGCAGGCAAGCGCCACACACTCGCTGTCATCGCCCGACTTGATCGGGCGATCCAGTATTCCAGAGACGGCGACGTGATGCGGAGGAGCCGCGGCGTACTGGATGCCCCGCTTTCGCGGGGCATGACAGTGGTGGCGTGGAGACACATGTCGCAACGATGGAGCCGCACGCGTCCCGCAATGAGACGCGCCATCAAGAGTTCCTTTACCATACGCGTTGACCGAATGTTTACCGCTTCACGTGAGGGCGCATTTACCACCCCGCGCGATCACTCCGTGAAAACACCTGTGTTCGCTTGAGTGTGCTGCGCGCGCAACGTCGATTAACGCCCCGGCAACCTAAATTGGATACTGACAATAAAGATCGAATTGCACGGATGTGCTGACTTCGATCAGACGAGCGTAAAGCGTTGCGTGAGCGTATCGATGTTTGTGTTGCGTAACCATCCGAAGGGCGCGCGGTTCGCGTCCTTCGGAATCGGTCTCTGCATCTTCGCATTGATGCCGAGAGAGACCGGCTATCAGGACATTGCCTCTCTGCTGGCGCGTCAGCCCGGCGTCGCCGAGCGCTGGCAGAAGCAGGTGTTTTCTGCGGCGTCCTCTATACAGCTCGCCACCTATAGTTTTTCGCGGCCGATCGGAACCTCGGTTCCGCAGAGTGCGATGGTTCGCCTCGCGAGCCTCGACGGTCGCGACGTCACCGGCGCGATCAGCCGCAATCCGGCGCTGCAGGCGCCGCCGCGCTACCAGGCCGCCGATTTTCCAAAGGTCGATCGTTCCCTGAAGGGTGATCGCCTTGCAACCGTCGCGCCCACGCAGGCTCCCGAGACCGTCGCTCCGGCCGCAGCACCCGCGCAGGACGATCCCACGACGTCGAACAGCTCGGTGTTCGGAGCCAAGACCGTCGCGTTACCACAGGCGATGTCGCCGGAGTCCGCGGCCGCGCTCGATCCCGAGCTACAGGAAGCGCTGCGCGCGCCGCCGCTGCCGCAATATGCCAATCCGCCACAAGCCAGTGACGCCGCGCGCTCGCTCGCGATCGAGCCGCTCGAAGCGCTGAAGCAAGCGACCATTCCGCCTGCGCCGCCGCGTGATCCTTTCCGTGTGAAGACCTCGAACCTGTTCTTCGGCAGCTCCTCGCTCGGCGGCAGTCTCGAGAGCATCGAGAGCTGGGAGCCCGGCGCCGAGCCGCTGATCGTGATGCCCGACCCGGATATGAAAGCGACGGCCTCGCTGTCGCCGCCGTCTGAGGACGTTGCCAGGGACATCGAGAGCGGCGAGAGCGTCGCGCCGAAAGGCGAAGTCAACGCCGACAATCAGCGCGGCAAATCACCCGCGGAGCGGCTTGCGCTCGACGACAAGTCGCGGGCGAAATCGGAAAAGTGCCTCGCCGAGGCGATCTACTTCGAATCGCGTGGCGAGGCCGTGCGCGGCCAGATGGCGGTTGCGCAGGTGGTGATGAATCGCGTGTTCTCGGGCAAATATCCCGACACCGTGTGCGGCGTGGTCTACCAGAACAAGTATCGCCACTTCGCCTGCCAGTTTACCTTCGCCTGCGACAATAATCCCGACGTGATCCGCGAGCCCGAAATGTGGGAGCGCGCGAAAAAGATTTCGAAGGCGACACTCGACGGCCAGATCTGGCTGCCCGAAGTCGGCAAGTCCACGCACTACCACGCCTATTGGGTGCGTCCGTCCTGGGTTGCCGAGATGAAGAAGATGTACAAGTTCGGCGTCCACACCTTCTACCGGCCGCGCGCCTGGGGCGACGGCAGCGAAGAACCGAGCTGGGGCACGCCGGCCCAGACCGCCGCACTCTCCGCCGAGCTCGTCCAGGAAGCCAAGAGCTCCGCCGAGATGGGTGCGAGCGAACGGCGGTAGCTTGAAGCGACGCGCGACGTCGTTCACCTCGCCCCGCTTGCGGGGAGAGGTCGGATTGCATCGAAGATGCAATCCGGGTGAGGGGGAATCTCCGCGCATGCAACTCTCACCGTCTTTGCAGCAGCAGCCCCTCACCCCAACCCTCTCCCCGTAAGAACGGGGAGAGGGAGTAGACCGTCACGCCTCGATATCCAACGCGCAATCGAAGTTCGGCGCCGAATGCGTCAGTGCACCGGATGAGGCGTAGTCGACGCCGGTTGCCGCAATCGCTGCGATCGACTCCCGCGTGACGCCGCCGGACGCTTCCAGTTTGAGGTGGCCTTCGGCGAGCCGCACCGCCTCGCGCAGCGTTGCAAGGTCCATGTTGTCGAGCAGCACGGCGTCAGCCATTCCGCTGTCCAGGACCTCGCGTAGTTGCGCGAGCGTATCCACCTCGATCTCGATCTTGACGAGATGGCCGGCATGGGCGCGCGCGCGCTTCAGCACGGGGCGGATGCCGCCGGCGACCGCGATATGGTTGTCCTTGATCAGGATCGCATCATCGAGGCCGAAACGGTGATTGAAGCCGCCGCCGCAGCGAACCGCGTATTTCTCGAGCGCCCGCAATCCCGGCGTGGTCTTTCGCGTGCAACAGATGCGCATCCTGGTGCCTTCGGTGCGCGCGACATAGTCGGCCGTCAGCGTTGCGACGCCCGACAGGCGGCCGACGAAGTTGAGTGCGGTTCGCTCCGCCGTGAGAATGGCACGCGCCGGGCCGGAGATGGTCAGCACGCGCTGGCCGCGGGCAACGCGCGCGGCATCGCGGACATGGGCGCGCACCTCGATGTCGGGCGAGAGCTTCTGCAGGGTCGCGAGCGCGAGCGGCAATCCGGCGATCACGCCGGACTGGCGCGCGACGAGGATCGCTTGCGCGTTGGTCGCCTCCGGGATCGTCGCAAGCGAGGTGATGTCGCCGGCGCGGCCGAGATCCTCGTCGAGCGCGCGATGGACCGCCTCGTCGATCGCAAGCGGCGACAGGAAGGCGTCGGGATTGAGCAGTGAGGTCGGGGTGATCATGGGGCTTCCTTCAGGCGATCATGGATTGCACGGTGCGTGGCCGTGGACGGACGCTCAAGCTTTCCGCGACATCGCGCGTCGCGGCGAGTGTGGTCATCGTTCTCCGCGCCAGCGCGGGCACATCCGTCGGATGGTCGGAGCGGAAATGCGCGCCGCGGCTCTCGCAACGCATCCAGGCCGCAGCGGCGACGAGCAGGGCCGACGTCGCCATATTGCGGACAGCGATGCTTGTTGTTTCGCACTCGAGCGCGGCGAAGCTGCGGACAGCTTCCGCAAGGCCATCTGCATCGCGGATCACGCCGACATGCGCGCTCATCATCGCGCGCAGCCGCTTCACAGCCGCCGCATCCGGTTCGCTGCTGCAGGGTGTCACCAGCATGTCGGAAGGGCGGGCAGGCGAGGGGATGAAGCGGCCGGCGATGTCTTCTGCGATACGCGCGGCATAGACAACCGCCTCCAGCAGAGAATTCGAGGCGAGGCGGTTGGCGCCATGCGCGCCGGTAGATGACACTTCGCCACCGGCCCAGAGCCCGTCGATCGAGCTGCGGCCGCGGCGGTCGACCGCGATGCCACCCATGTGGTAATGCGCGGCCGGTGCGATCGGGATGGCCTGCGTGGCGGGATCGATGCCGGCGGCGATGCAGCTCGGATGTACGGTCGGAAATTTCTGGCCGAAGCGCGTGCCCAGCGCCTCGCGCGCGTCGAGGAACGCGCCTCGCCCGCCGGCGATCTCCGCGAACACGCCGCGGGCCACGATGTCACGCGGCGCAAGCTCGGCGAGCGGATGGTGCGCGACCATGAAGCGCTCGCCATGGCCGTTGATCAGCGTCGCGCCTTCGCCGCGCAGAGCTTCGGTCGCGAGCGGCGCCGGGTCGCGCCCGACCATGATGGCGGTGGGGTGGAACTGCACGAATTCAGGGTCGGCGATCACGGCACCGGCGCGCGCGGCAATCGCCAGGCCCGATCCGCTGGCCTCAAGCGGATTGGTGGTGGCGGCATAGAGATGGCCGATGCCGCCGGTAGCAAGCACGACCGCGCGCGCAGCGAGCAGGATCGGTCGTGCAGCGGGATTGCCGGCCTCGCGCAGCTGAAGACCGGTCACGGCGCCGTCCTCCGTCAACAGCGCCTCGGCGACGAAACCTTCGATCAGGCGGATCGACGGCGTTTGGCGCACGGCCTGGCTCAAGGCCGCGATGATCGCGGCGCCCGCGCCATCGCCACGCACATGCACGATGCGCCGCGCCGAGTGTGCCGCTTCGCGTCCGACTGCGAGCCTGCCTTCGAGATCGCGGTCGAACGGCACGCCATAGGCGAGAAGGTCGTGGATCCGCGGTGCTGCCTCGCGCGCGATCCCGAGTGCGATTGCCTCATCGACGAGGCCGCCGCCGACCGCGATGGTGTCGGCGGCATGCGCCTCGGCGCTGTCGCCCTCGGCCACGGCC
>NZ_LGHM01000182.1 GCF_001908185.1 Bradyrhizobium sp. AS23.2 | reverse complement strand
CGCTAACGTGGCATAGCGGAAGTTGGCAGGCAGCCGTCTTTTGCAGAACACGACGCTCGTGACCCTGGCTGTGTAGAAACACGAAAGATCGAAACGCAGCGAGAATTACATTCTTCATTTCGTGCTTTAAGTTGGTCGCGCTTGCGAGTTTGGGGGTTAAGAAGGTCGTGGACGAATAGCTTCTTCTCTCGCCATCAAGCGCCTCGGCGTTTTCACACAGCCAAGACCCAAAGCCGACGTATCCCCGCGGGTAAGGTAGGAGTCTCATGCCCGCTACAGGGTGCCCCCGCAAAGTTGTGCCCGGAAAGAAGCGCAATCGTTCCTTTCCAGCGCGAGCGCAGCGAAGTTGGAACTCGCGTTGTGATCAGGCGCTGCATGACCTGTCCAATGAGCGAGCGACAACGCCGAGGCGACAGCTCGCGCCCTTCTATTGCGCGGGCAGCGTCGCCGGAGAGGTCCACACGTATCCTTCCGTGCCTTCGAGTTTGTAATTTTTTCCGAACTGCAGCAAGTCTCTCTCTTCGACCGATATGGTGTAGTAGTGAATTCCAGATTCCGGGTGGAAAAGGCGCCATAGTGGCGTCGTGTTCGGCTGTTGCGTCGCCGATACGTAGCAACAGATGCCTTCGGCGGTATAGTCCCACTGGGCTGCGGCGATGCGGCCCTCTTTTTGATCTGTTGTGAAGAGGTGGTCCCGGAGACGATCGTTTTTGTATCTGTACAAGGGGACGGTACCGCTTACGGGGACATTGAAGACGTACATATCAATCTCGTCCCGTTTTTGCCATCCCCAGAATGAGGTGATGGTGTTTACCTCATTGGTGTCGGTGGTGATCAGAAAAATGCACCGTCTGGGAAAAATCACCACGCACTCATTTCCGTGGATGACCGAGCCTCCGATAGGTACATCAATGTTGGGGTTGAGATTCCACAAACTTACAAGCCGCACTGTGGCCACATCATCGGCAACGGCCATGCCTGGGAAGGCAAGGCAAGCGCACAACGCCAATGCCGATGCAAATTTTCGCGATGACATGATACATTCCTTTCGAGAAACTCCCCTCTTATCTGTTAGTGGGGCCGGAGCGATTTCATTTCGTCTGCCTTTCTTGCCCCAAGCTCGGCTCGGGAGGGCCCAGAGTCGCACAAGATGATGTTCGGCTCCTGCTGCCCCGTCTCGGGATTGAAATGGGTGCCCGGGTTGTCGCAGTCAATCTCTCGTTGTGGCGTCTGCTTCTGGCCTAAGACCGTCGGCTTTTCCCAGACATAGCCAATCACGCCCTCGAGCTCGTACCCGTCGTTGAACTCCGCGCTGTCGCGCTCACGCGGCGACGCCGTGTAGTAGTGATCGATCCGTTTCTTGCTGTAGAGCCGGTAGAGCGGCACGGTCCCCGGAAGCTGTGTGGAAGCGATGTAGCAGCAAATGCCTTCGTCGGTGAAACCCTCTCGCTTCACGGCTCGCATCGCTTCCGTCTGGTCGACCGTGAAGAAATGGTGATCGATCAGGGTGTCGCGCCACCCCTCCTGTTTATAGAGTCGGTAGAGGGGCACGGATCCGGCGACCTGATGGTCGAACACGAAACCGATGGGCCCTTCAAACTCCCAATGGAGAAAGTCCTGCATCGTTCGCATTTCGTCATCGCTGACGGTCATGTGATGATTCCAGGTCTTAGTGATGGCGGCTAGGTCGTTCGTCGATTTGCGAAAGCCGTCAAGCTCAACAGTCGCATCTTGCGCAAATGCCGGGGCAGCCAGCAGCCCGAAAAAGCAGAGGGTAAGCGATAGCCATTGGCGCATCGGACGCTCCCTAGTCGCAGGGTTGCCCATGTCCGTTCAACGGCCTGATCTCCTGGAATATACCGCACGTCTGCAAGATAAAGACGGATCTATGGAGAAGGGTCGAAGATTGGCTCAATAACTCATCTTATATCCAATTCCTGCCTCGAGCCCAACACCGACAATGACCGCTAATGGCCCTTCGCGACGAAATCCGCATCTCGCCTGCATGTCGGCGCTGAGGGGGTAGACCGGACCCGATAGAGATCGGGCAAAACCGGCGCGATTGACCCCAAGCGGTCAGAAACGCTTGAGGAACGTGGGCCTCTTAAGATCGGGGAACAATCCCTCCCTCTCCGCCAATCAGTCGTGATTGATGTTTGGATTTCCGGGAGTATAATTTACATCATCGGCTTGCCGGGATGGGAGTCGTCAAATGAGCGTACAAGTCGAACAGAAGAGCTATGAAATGCCCCCGCGAGAGGGGATGAGCATCGCGCAGTTTCTCACTGTCGCCGACATCGAGCGATCGGCTCGCTACTACGAAAAGGTCTTCGGCGCTCGCATTCTCAGTCTTGGTGACGGCAACGCGCCTGGGTACCTCCAGCTTGCGAATATTTGGATGATTCTGAACGTTGGCGGCGGGCCGACCCCGGATAAGCCGACAGTAACGCTCAGCGTCCCCGACCCGAATCACATCAACAGTTTTTTGAATCTCCGCGTTGCGGACATTCAAGCATGCTATGAACTATGGAAGAGTCGGGGGGCCGAGTTCATCACGAAGCCGATTCCCAAGTACGGCGAGATTCGCTGCTACATCCGCGATCCTGACGGTTATCTCATCGAGGTCGGACAGAGCACAGACCTCAAATACGGTTAACGCTCAGCACGCAAAAGCATTCTCATAGCCCGAGCGGATTGACGGGAGATACCGGACGTCACCAAGTCGCAATCTCCGCTTTGCTGACCTGCCGATCAGCGGCCGGCCAAATTCGAGTTGGTGCGTCAAGACCGCCAAGTCGCTCAGCCTCAAAGTGCCGCCGTCGCTACTCGCGCAGGCCAAAGAGGTGATCGAATGAGGGTCAGCCGCATGTCGGCTCGTGGCCCGAAGCGGCGGTTGAGGGAAGTCTGCTATTCCGCCGCTGTCGGGGGATAAGCAGGCATCTGGCGAACGGGCCAAAGATGACGCGAGTGGACCACTGCCGACCTAGTACACGCCTAGCAGAGGTGCCGCCGCCGGCCGTAGCGCGGACGAGCGAGCCGCACATTGATCCCGCTTTGCTGCGGCGGGCACATTGCTCTCTTTTCCAGATTCTTGTTGCGGCCGGCGCGCTCTGGCGATGAACTGGATGGCCCTGCCGTGTCCCAACGACTGAGAAGAGCAAGAACCATGTTCCTGATCGGCCAATACGACTCTCCCTTCGTCCGCCGCGTCGCGATTGCGCTCCGGCTTTACGGGCTCGCCTTCGACCACAAGCCGTGGTCGACCTTCGGCGATGCCGACAAGATCGCGCCGTACAATCCGCTGCGCCGCGTGCCGACGCTGGTGCTCGACGACGGCGAGGCGCTGATCGAGAGCACGATCATTCTGGATTATCTCGACGAGCTCGCAGGATCAGAGAAGGCGATGCTGCCGCGAGGCGGCGCCGAGCGGCGGCGTCACCTGCGCATCTGCGCGCTCGCTTCCGGCCTTGGCGACAAGGCGGTCAGCCTGCTCTACGAGCGTGTGCTGCGGAAGGAGCAGCTTGTGCTGTGGGTCGAGCGCTGCCAGGCGCAGATCTCGGACGTGCTCGGTGTGCTGGAGGCCGAGCGTGGCAAGGTGACGACGCCGTACTGGCTGGGTGACCGCATCGGCCACGCCGACATCGCGGTCGCCTGCGTCGTCCGCTTCACCCGCGAGGCGCATCCGCAATTGTTCGATGCCGCGCGTTACCCGGCGCTGTCAGCGCATGCCGAGCGTTGCGAAGGATTGCCCGCGTTTAGGGAGATCGTGCAACCGCTGGCGCCGCCGAAGGGGTGAGAGGGCATCCGTGTCCCGGACGCGGTGCAGCCTAGGCGATGCGAAGCATCGTCCGGCAACGCTGCGCCGCAGAGCCGGGACCCAGGTGGTCACACGCAACGCCGCGAATGTGGGCCCCGGCTCTGCAGCGCATCACCATAGCGCGTCGAAGACGCGCGTAAACGCGCTTCTGGTGCTGCGCAGCGTCCGGGGCACGAGACCGAGAAGAGGTGAGGGGGTACTCACATCCGCCGCAGTACAAAACTGACGCGATAGGCGATGATGGAGTATTACAGGTGTTTTGCCCGACGCAGCAAGTCGTTTCGGTAGGACCGAAATTCTCTAGGCCTTTCAACCCCACTTCTACTGTGCATGGGGTTGTTTTTGACTTTTTGGTTTTGGAGCGAAGGCGGGCCTACCCCGCCCCCGCGCGCTTTTTCTGCCAGACCAGGTGCACCGCGCAGGTGCAGCCCGGCGGATGCGAGGCGAGATCCTTCGACGTCTCGTCATTCGCGGGCGTTGCCGCGAAGGCCTTGTCGTTCCCCTCTCGCGACGGGATGTAGTTCAGGATCGGTGCGAGCCAGCGCTCGGTCTCGGCCGTCGTCATGCCCTTGCGCGCGGCGTAGTCCTCGACCTGGTCGCGCTCGATCTTGCCGACGCCGAAATAATAGCTCTCGGGGTTCGCGAAATAGAGCCCGGACACGCTCGAGCCCGGCCACATCGCAAAGCTCTCGGTCAGCTTCACGCCGGCGGTCGCTTCCGCGTCGAGCAGTTCGAACAGCGTCGCCTTCTCGGTGTGATCGGGCTGCGCGGGATAGCCGGGTGCGGGGCGGATGCCCTGGTACTTCTCCAGGATCATCTCGTCGTTGGTGAGGCTCTCGTCCGGCGCATAGGCCCAGAACTCGCGGCGCACGCGGGCATGCATGCGCTCGGCAAAGGCCTCGGCGAGGCGATCGGCCAGCGCCTTGCACAGGATCGAGGAATAGTCGTCGTTGGCCATCTTGAAGCGGTCGGCGACCGCATCCTCGCCGATACCGGCAGTGACGACGAAGCCGCCGACATAGTCGGGAACGCCGGTGCCGACGGGCGCGATGAAGTCGGAGAGCGCCGCATTGAAACGGCCCTCACGCTTCTCGAGCTGCTGGCGCAGCGTGTGCAGGGTCCCGATGCTCTTCGTCCGGCTCTCGTCGGCATAGAGCACGATGTCGTCGCCTTCAGTATTCGCGGGCCAGAAGCCGATCGTCGCGCGCGCCCGGAACCATTTCTCCTTGACGATGGTGTCGAGCATCTTTCGCGCGTCGTCGTAGAGCGAGCGCGCGACCTCGCCGACGGTCTTGTCGTCGAGGATGGCAGGAAAGCGGCCGGCGAGCTCCCAGGTCTGGAAGAATGGCGTCCAATCGATGTAGTCGACGAGCTCCGCGAGGTCGTAGTCGTCGAACGTCTTGATGCCGAGGAAGGTCGGCTTCACGGGCTTGCTCACGGCAAAGTCGACCGGCACGCGGTTGGCGCGGGCAGCGGCCAGCTTCAGGCGCTTCTTGTCGGCCTGTGCGCGCAGATGGGCTGCGGAGATCTTGGCATATTCGGCGCGCACCTCGGCGGCGTAAGCGTTTCGCCTCTCCGGCGACAGCAGCGCGGAGGCGACGCCCACCGCGCGGCTGGCGTCGTTCACATGCACCACAGGGCCCGCCTGATAGCTCGGATCGATCTTGACGGCCGTGTGCACGCGGCTCGTCGTCGCGCCGCCGATCAGCAGCGGCAGCTTCAGGCCTTCGCGCTGCAATTCGCCGGCAAAGAACGCCATCTCGTCGAGCGAGGGCGTGATCAGGCCGGAGAGGCCGACGATATCGGCCTGTTCGGTTTTCACGGTCTCGACGATCTTGGCCGCCGGCACCATCACGCCGAGGTCGATGACCTCGAAATTGTTGCACTGGAGCACGATGCCGACGATGTTCTTGCCGATGTCGTGGACGTCGCCCTTGACGGTCGCGAGCACGATCTTGCCGGCGGAGCTGGAGCCTTCCGTGCCGATGCCGTTGGCGAGGTTGCGCGCCTTTTCGTCCTCCATGAACGGCATCAGCCACGCGACCGCCTGCTTCATCACGCGTGCGGATTTCACCACCTGCGGCAGGAACATCTTGCCGTCGCCGAAGAGGTCGCCGACCACGTTCATGCCGGCCATGAGCGGCCCCTCGATCACGTCGAGCGGGCGCGTCGCGGACTTGCGGGCTTCTTCGGTGTCGACGTCGATGAACTCGGTGATGCCGTGGACGAGCGCGTGTGACAGCCGCTTCTCCACCGGCCATTCGCGCCAGGCGAGATCGGCTTCCTTGGCTTCGGTCTTCTTGCCGCGGAATTTCTCCGCCAGCGCCAGCAGGCGTTCGGAAGCACCGGGATCGCGGTTGAGGACGACATCCTCGCACACCTCGCGCAGCTCGGGATCGATGTCGTCATAGACGACCATCTGCCCGGCATTGACGATGCCCATGTCCATGCCGGCCTTGATGGCGTGATACAGGAACACCGAGTGCATGGCCTCGCGCACCGGCTCGTTGCCGCGGAACGAGAACGAGAGGTTCGAGACGCCGCCCGAGATGTGCGCGCCCGGCAGGTTCTGGCGGATCCAGCGCGTCGCCTCGATGAAGTCGACGCCGTAATTGTTGTGCTCCTCGATGCCGGTCGCGATCGCGAAGATGTTCGGATCGAAGATGATGTCTTCCGGCGGGAAGCCGACGCGGTTCACCAGGATGTCGTAGGCGCGCTTGCAGATCTCGGTCTTGCGGGCGAACGTATCGGCCTGGCCGACCTCGTCGAACGCCATCACCACGACGGCCGCGCCGTGACGGCGGGCGATCTTGGCCTCGTGGATGAACTTCTCCTCGCCTTCCTTCATCGAGATCGAGTTGACGATCGGCTTGCCCTGTACGCATTTCAGGCCGGCCTCGATGACGGTGAATTTCGAGGAATCGACCATCACGGGGACGCGGGCGATGTCAGGCTCGGCGGCGACGAGGTTGAGGAAGGTCACCATCGCGGCTTCGGAATCGAGCAGGCCCTCGTCCATGTTGACGTCGATAACTACCGCGCCGTTCTCGACCTGGTCGCGCGCGACCTGCAGCGCTGCCGTATAGTCGCCGTTGGTGATCAGTTTGCGGAAACGGGCCGAGCCGGTGACGTTGGTACGCTCGCCGACGTTGACGAAGGGGATCGCGTCCGTCAGCACGAACGGCTCGAGGCCGGAGAGCCTTAAGCGCGGCTCGATCTCCGGCACGATGCGCGGCTTGTGCGGGGCGACCGCAGCGGCGATCGCCGCGATATGGTCCGGCGTGGTGCCGCAGCAGCCGCCGACGATGTTGACGAGGCCGTCGCGGGCGAACTCGCCGACCAGGCGCGCCATGTACTCCGGCGTCTCGTCATACTGGCCGAATTCGTTGGGCAGGCCGGCATTGGGATAGGCGCAGACCAGCGTATCGGCCACGCGGCCGATATCGGCGATATGTGCGCGCAGATCTTCGGCGCCGAGCGCGCAGTTGAAGCCGATGGTGACAGGCTTGGCGTGCCGCACCGAATTCCAGAACGCTTCCGGCATCTGCCCGGAGAGCAGGCGGCCGGATTTGTCGGTGATGGTGCCGGACACCATCACGGGCACGTCGATGCCCCGCTGTTCCGTGATCTCGGCGATCGCATAGAGCGCCGCCTTGGCGTTCAGCGTGTCGAAGATGGTCTCGACCAGCAGGAGGTCGACGCCGCCGTCGAGCATGCCGTTGACCTGTTCGCCATAGGCTTTGCGTAAGTCATCGAAGGTGACGGCGCGGTATCCGGGATTGGCGACGTCGGGCGAGATCGAGGCGGTGCGGTTGGTAGGCCCAATGGCCCCGGCAACGAAGCGCGGCTTGCCATCCTCCGCTTCAACGCGTCTTGCAGCGTTGCCGGCGAGGCGGGCGCCTTCGCACGCCATTTCATAGACGATGTCGGTGAGGTCGTAATCGGCCTGCGCGATCGACGTCGTGGAGAAGGTGTTGGTCGCGACGATGTCGGCGCCGGCGCGCAAATAGGCGGCGTGGATGTCCTCGATCGCCTTCGGCTGGGTCAGGATCAGGAGATCGTTGTTGCCGCGCAGGTCGCGATGGAAATTCTTGAAGCGCTCGCCACGGAAGGCGGCCTCGTCGAACTGGAGCGCCTGGATCATGGTGCCCATGGCGCCGTCGAGCACGAGGATGCGCTCACGCGCGGCGTTCAGAAGGGCAGTTCGCTTGGGAGAGGGTGATACGGTCATGTTGTCTTACGCCGCCTTCTGCGCGCTCTTGGCGCGAATGCCGAGCAAATGGCTGATCGCGAACACGAGATCGGCGCGGTTCATGGTGTAGAAATGGAAGGTGTCGACGCCGTGCTTTGCCAGTTTCTGCACCTGGCCGGCCGCGACAGTCGCGGCCACCAGCTTGCGGGTCTCGGCGTCGTCATCGAGGCCCTCGAATTTCGCCGCGAACCAGTCGGGCACGGTCGTGCCGGCGCGGGTGACGAAATTGCGGGCCTGCTTGAAATTGTGCATGGGCATGATGCCCGGCACGATCGGGATGTTGATGCCGCGGGCGCGGACGCGGTCGAGGTAGCGGAAGTAGAGGTCGTTATCGAAGAAGACCTGGGTGATCGCGCGCGTTGCGCCCGCGTCGACCTTTGCCTTCAGCGTATCGATGTCGGCGTCGAAGTCGCGCGCTTCAGGGTGTTTCTCGGGATAGGCCGAGACCGAGACCTCGATGTCGGCATGCCGCTTCTTGATCCCCGCGACGAGCTCGGCGGAGCTCTGGTAGCCGTCGGGATGGCTGGAATAGGGCGTGCCGATGCCGCCGGGCGGATCGCCGCGCAGGCCGACGATGTGGCGGACGCCGACCTCGTGATAGCGATCGACGATCTCGTCGATCTCGCCGCGCGAGGCGCCGACGCAGGTCAGATGCGCGGCCGGCAGCAGCGCGGTCTCCTTCAGGATGCGGGCGATGGTCGAATGGGTGCGCTCGCGCGTCGAGCCGCCGGCGCCGTAGGTCACCGAGACGAATTTCGGGTCGAGCGGGGCCAGCCGGTTGATGGTCTCCCAGAGATTGCGCTCCATCTCCTCGGTCTTGGGCGGGAAGAACTCAAAGGAGATCGCAGGCCGCTTCACGGCAAGGTGCCCGTCTTGCCCGTCGGCTTGGGCAGGCGTCGTCAGATCAGTCATGGCACCACTCACTCCAGGGTCTTCGCGGCCGGCGGTCAGGTCTAGATTTGCAGAGGCTAAGATAAGCCAAAGCAGCCGCGCTCGACAGCCCATCGATGATGGGAAGTAGCCCACTTTTGCTAATATGAAACGAATTTTTCGTTCGTCAGAGCAGATGGGTGGGTAATCCGTTTTATAGAAAATAATTATTGTAAAGCAATATGTTAACGGAATTTAAGCGGCAAGAGAATGCAATCTGTCTCCGTGGGCAATGTGAAATTCGAGTTGCCGATAGGACGTGTATCCCACAAAGCCGGGCTCGATTCGGCACGTGGCCTCTCGGCTTGTGCGCGCCAGACCTGCGCGGTCTGCCCATTGCCGCCGCGCCGGCCTCCACTACGTTAGCGCGCCATGATTCCGCTCTCAGTCCTCGACCTCTCCGTCGTCACCACGGGCACAAAACCCTCCGCAGCGCTGCGCAACAGCATCGACTTGGCGCGGCATGTCGACGGGCTCGGCTATGTCCGCTACTGGCTCGCCGAGCACCACAACCTCGCCTCGGTCGCGAGCCCCGCCCCCGACGTGATGATCGGGCAGATCGCGGCGGTGACGGAGCACATCCGTGTCGGCTCCGGCGGCGTCATGTTGCCGAATCACGCCCCGCTGGTCGTAGCCGAGCGCTTCAAGATGCTGGAGGCGCTGTTTCCCGGCCGCATTGACCTCGGCCTCGGCCGCGCGCCCGGCACGGATGGCGCCACGGCCTACGCGCTCCGCAGCCGGCTCGACCGGCGCGAGGGCGACGACTTCCTGGAGCGGCTGCACGAATTGATCCTGTGGGAGACCCGCGAATTTCCCTCAGGCCACCCCTACAACAACGTCGTCGCGATGCCTGACGACACGCCACTTCCGCCGATCTGGCTGCTCGGCTCCAGCGACTATTCGTCGGAACTGGCCGCTCAGGTCGGCATGGGCTTTGCCTTCGCCCATCATTTCGCATCCCACGATGCGATCGATGCGATGGTGCATTACCGCAATCGTTTCCAGCCTTCGGCCTGGCGCGCGAGCCCGCACGCGATCCTCGCCGTCGCCGTCATCGCGGCAGACACGGATGAAGAGGCCGAAAAGCTTGCCACCTCTTTCGACCTCAACCGGCTACGCCGCGACCGCGGTCAATATCTGCCGCTGCCGAGCGTCGAAAAGGCGCTGGCCTATCCCTATACGGATTCAGAACGTACTTCGATCGCCCGCAACCGCTCGCGCCTGTTCGTCGGCAGCCCCGCGACGGTGCAGAAGAAGCTTCAGCCGCTGATCGACGCGAGCAAGCCGGACGAATTGATGGTGATCACGGCCGTGTATGATCACGAGGCGCGGAAGAGGTCGTATTCGCTGCTGGCGGAGGCGTTCGGGCTGGTGAAAAGCGCGGCCGCGTAAACGCTATCGTGCCCCGGACGCAGCGCAGCGCCAAAAGCGCGTTTACGCGCGTCGTAGACGCGCTTTTGGCGGTGCGCTGCTGAGCCGGGGCCCATCCCGCCGCTGGTTCTCATGGCCCTGGGTCCCGGCTCGCGCTTCGCGCGTCCGGGACACGAGACTAATCCTGCGTCTCGCTGAACGTCGCGCGGAAGGGGTGGCCGGGATACACGCCGACAATGCGGAATTCGCGCGAGAAGAATTTCAGCTCCTCGATCGCGAAGGCGAGGCCCTTGTCCTCGGGGTGGCCGTCGACGTCGGCATAGAACTGCGTGGCGAAGAAATTGCCGTCGACCATGTAGCTCTCGAGCTTGGTCATGTTGACGCCGTTGGTGGCAAAGCCGCCCAGAGCCTTGTAGAGCGCGGCCGGCAGGTTGCGCACCCGGAATACAAAAGTCGTGACCAGCGGGCCGGAGCCTTGCACCGCCCATTTCGGCTCGCGCGCCAGCACCACGAAGCGCGTCGTGTTATGCGACTCGTCCTCGATGTCCTCGGCGAGGACGTCGAGGCCGTAGATCTGCGCGGCGAGGCGCGAGGCGATCGCGGCGACCGTCTTGTCGTTGCGCTCGGAAATGTCGCGGGCGCTGCCGGCGGTGTCGGCGTGCACGATCGGCTTGATGCCGAGCTTGCGGATGATGCGCCGGCACTGGCCGAGCGCATGCACGTGGCTCTCGACGCTCTTGATATCGGCGAGCTTGGCCCCCTTCACCGCCATCAGTTGATGCCGGATCGGCAAGAACCATTCGCCGACGATGAAGAGGCCGGAGGCCGGCAGGAGGTGATGGATGTCGGCGACGCGGCCCGCGACCGAATTCTCGATCGGGATCATGCCGAGATCGGCCTCGCCCGAGGAGATGGCCGACAGCGCGTCCTCGAAGGTGGCGCAGGGCAGCGGCTCGGCGTCGGGATAGGCCTCGACGATGGCGATGTGGGAATTGGCCCCAGGCTCGCCCTGGAATGCGATTTTCAGCTTGCTCATGATCAGTAGTAGCTCCTGGTCGGCCTTGTAACAGCGGCTCAGGATTTGGAAAGTATGCTGCGAACGGTCTCCAGGTCCGCCGGCGTGTCGACCCCGCGGGGCACGGTGTCGACGATGGTGAAGTCGATGCGCATTCCGGCCTCCAGCGCCCGGAGCTGCTCGAGCTTCTCCTGCAATTCCAGCGGCGAGGGCGGCAGCGAGACGAACCGCTCCAGCGCGGCGCGCCGATAGGCGTAGAGGCCGATATGGTGGTACCGGGGTCCGTCGCCGGTCGGCGCCGTGGCGCGGGTGAAATAAAGTGCGCGCATGCGCCTGCCCCCGAGCGAGGTTCCGACCGCCTTCACGACGCTCGGCGCGAGATCCTCCTCCTCGGTATGGATTTGCGAGGCCAGCGTGGCGATGTCCACGGCCGGGTCTCCCAGCGGCGGCAGCACCTCACGGATATTGTCGATCGTGATCGTCGGGAAATCGCCTTGGAGATTGACCACGATCTCGGCTTTTCCTGCGGGATCGAGCTTCTGCATGGCCTCGTGGATACGGTCGGAGCCGGAGGGGTGCTCGGGGCGGGTCATTACGGCCTCGCCGCCATGGGCGGTCACGACGGCCGCGATCTCCGGCGTGTCGGTTGCCACCGCGACCCGGCCGATCCCGGCGGCCTCGGCGCGGCGCAGAACGTGCACGATCATCGGCAGGCCCGCGATATCGGCGAGCGGCTTGCCGGGCAGGCGGGTGGCGGCCATGCGGGCCGGGATCAGCACCAGGATGCGGGGATCGATCATGGGTTCAAGGGCCTGGAAACGGGACGTTTTCCGCGTCGAGAAATGGAATGGGGATGGCCTGAAAGCCGGGTCGCTTATACGGGTTGCCAGACCCCGGGCAAACCGATATCTCAATGGCAAAACTCGGGGGAAAGACAAGGAACGTGTGATTCTCCCGAGGCTCGTCCTGGCGGCCGCCCGGCCGCTTGATCCTTCTTGCGGTGTGGGGCCTAGCCGGAAATGGACTCTTTCGAACTCAATAAGATTCTCGGTGCCGTGCTCGGTACCTGTCTCATCCTGCTGGTCACGAGCTTCACCGCCCAGGCGCTGTTCTCGCCCAAGATGCCGGAAAAGCCGGGCTTCGAGATCGCCGTGAAGGAAGAGGCTGGCGACAAGGGCGGCGCGGGCGCTGCCCCCGCGGCCTCCGAGCCGATCGAAAAGCTGCTCCAGACCGCCTCCGTCGAGAAGGGCGCTGCCGCTGCCAAGAAGTGCGGCGCCTGCCACACCTTCGAAAAGGGCGGCCCGAACCGCGTCGGCCCGAACCTCTTTGGCGTCGTCGGCGACCATGTCGGCGAGGGTCGTGGCGGCTTCAACTTCTCGGCCGCGATGAAGAGCAAGGGCGGCACCTGGGACTTCGAGGCGCTCAACAAGTTCATTGCCAATCCCAAGGCGGCTGTCCCCGGCACCGCGATGGGCTTCGCCGGCATTCCAAAGGACAGCGAGCGCGCCGACGTCATCGCTTATCTGAACAGCCTCTCCGACAGCCCGAAGCCGCTCCCGACCGCGGCGAAATAAGGCCTCTCGGCATCGTCTTGGAGTATGCGGCCAGGCTGAAAAGCCTGGCCGTTTCCTTATCCGGACCTCGCGAGGCCGTTATCGGGGCGTTTGGCCGCAGCGAACCGCCGTCCCGGGCTTCCAAGATGAGCAAAAAGCAACATATTCGGATCGAAACCTCGCCTATATTGAGCACTTAAAGGGGTAACCTCCTTCAAGACAGGGATATTGATTTGGCCATTACCCGACGTGATCTTTTGCTCACCGGTGCTGCAGCCGCCGCGCTTCCTGCCCTCGGTTCCGCGGCGGGCGTTCCCGTCATCGGCGCAGCCGCGGCGCAATCGGCGGGTGAGCTGTCTTCAAGTGAGCTGCCCTGGCGCCACGCATTGTCGCTGTTCGGCGACATCAAGTACCCCGCCGACTTCAAGCGCTTCGATTACGTCAATCCGGATGCGCCGAAGGGCGGCGTTGCCCGCCTGATCTCGCTCGGTACCTTCGACAATTTCAACCTCGCGGTCGCCGGCATCAAGGGTTCGCTCGCCCCGGCCGCGGCGATGATCTACGAAACGCTGATGACCCGCGCGCAGGACGAGGTCGCCACCGAATATGGCGAGCTCGCCGAGTCCGCGCAGCATCCGGACGACTTTTCCTGGGTGACCTATCGCCTGCGCAAGGAAGCGCGCTGGCACGACGGCAAGCCGGTGACGCCGGAGGACGTGATCTTCTCACTGGAGACGTTCAAGAAGCTGAGCCCGACGTACGCCTCTTACTACCGTCACGTGGCGAAGGTGGAGAAGAGCGGCGAGCGCGACGTGAAATTCACTTTCGACGCGCCCGGCAATCGCGAATTGCCGACCATCGTGGGCGAGCTCACCGTGCTGCCGAAGCACTGGTGGGAGGGCACCGATGCGCAGGGACGCAAGCGCGACATCAGCGCGACCACGCTGGAGCCGCCGCTTGGCTCCGGTCCCTACAAGATCAAGGAATTCGTCCCCGGGCGCTCGATCAAGCTCGAGCGCGTGAAGGATTATTGGGGCGCCAACGTCCCGAGCCAGATCGGCATCAACAATTTCGACGAGCTGCGCTTCGAGTTCTTCCGCGACAACCTCGTTGCGCTGGAGGCGTTCAAGGCCGACCAGGCCGACTGGATCGCGGAAAACTCCGCCAAGCAGTGGGCCACGGCCTACGATTTCCCCGCGGTCTCAGACAAGCGTGTGGTCAAGGAAGAATTCCCGATCAACGATTCCGGCCGCATGCAGGCGTTCGCCTTCAACATCCGGCGCGATCAATTCAAGGACGCGCGCCTGCGCCGGGCCTTCAACTACGCCTTCGACTTCGAGGAGATGAACAAGCAGCTCTTCTTCGGCCAGTACAAGCGCATCAACAGCTATTTCGAGGGGACCGAACTCGCCTCCTCCGGGCTGCCCGAGGGGCAGGAGCTGCAGATCCTTGAGACCGTAAAGGACAAGGTGCCGCCGGAGGTTTTCACCACGACCTACCACAATCCCGTCGGCGGTAATCCGGAGGCGGTGCGCGCCAATCTGCGTGAGGCGGCGAAGCTCCTGAAGGAGGCCGGCTTCGAGGTGCGCGACCACAAGCTCGTCGACGCCGCCGGCAAGCCGCTCTCGGTCGAGATTCTGGTGCAGGATCCGTCGTCCGAGCGCATTGCGCTGTTCTTCAAGCCGTCGCTGGAGCGGATCGGCGTCAGCACCTCGATCCGGGTCGTCGACGACGCGCAATACCAGAACCGGCTGCGCAGCTTCGACTTTGACATGATCATCGATCAATGGGGCCAGTCGCTCTCGCCCGGTAACGAGCAGCGCGAGTTCTGGGGCTCGCAGGCAGCCGACATGCCGGGGGCGCGCAACACCATCGGCATCAAGAATCCCGCGGTCGACGCACTTATCGAGAAGGTGATCTACGCCAAGAACCGCGGCGAGCTGGTCGCCGCCACCCACGCGCTCGATCGCGTGCTGCTGTGGAATTTCTATCTAGTGCCGCAATTCACCTACGGCTTCTCCCGCTACGCCCGCTGGGATCGCTTCAGCCATGCCGAGCCGTTGCCGAAATACGGCCGGTCCGGCCTGCCGACGCTGTGGTGGTATGATGCCGAAAAGGCGGCGCGCATCGGAAAACGCTCTTGAGGAAGCAATTGCGCATGGCGCAGCTTTCACGCCGGCATATGCTGGCCCTGGGTGTCGGCGGCGTGTTCAGCGCCGCCGCGCTCCGTGGCGCGGCGGCGTCCGAGGGGCCCGCCGAGGCCCACGGCATCTCGGCGTTCGGCGATCTCAAATACCCTGCTGACTTCCACCAGTTCGACTATGTCAACGTCGACGCGCCGAAGGGAGGCACGTTCTCCCTCATTCCGTCGGTGCGCGCCTACAATCAGTCCTATTTCACGTTCAACTCGCTCAACGCCTACATCCTCAAGGGGGACGGCGCGCAAGGTATGGACATGACTTTCGCGCCGCTGATGGTGCGCGCGAACGACGAGCCTGATGCGATGTACGGGCTTGCCGCCAAGTCGGTGCAGATATCACCGGACAAGCTGGTCTATCGCTTCACCATGCGGCCCGAAGCGAAATTCCACGACGGCACCAGGCTCACCGCGCACGACGCGGCGTTTTCGCTGACGGCGTTGAAGACCAAGGGACATCCGCTGATCATCGTGCAGATGCGTGACATGGTCAGCGCGGAGGCGATCGACGATGCGACGCTCGTCGTCACCTTTGCCAAGGGGCGGGCGCGCGACGTGCCGCTCTATGTCGCGAGCCTGCCGATCTTCTCGACAGCATACTATGCGTCTCGCCCGTTCGACGAAACGTCTCTGGAGACCCCATTGGGCTCGGGGCCATACAAGGTCGGCAAGTTCGAGGTCAATCGCTACATCGAGTTCGAGCGGGTGAAGGACTGGTGGGCTGCCGATCTGCCGGTTTGCCGCGGCAGCTACAATTTTGACGTCGTGCGCTATGAGTTCTATCGCGACCGCGACGTCGCCTTCGAGGGTTTTACCGGCAAGAATTATCTCTACCGCGAAGAGTTCACCTCGCGCATCTGGGCGACGCGCTATGACTTTCCTGCCGCGAAGGATGGTCGCGTCAAGCTCGAAATCGTGCCCGACGACACGCCGTCCGGGGCGCAGGGCTGGTTCATCAACACGCGGCGCGAGAAATTCAAAGACCCGCGCGTGCGCGAGGCTCTGATCGACGCCTTCGACTTCGAGTGGACGAACAAGACCATCATGTACGGCGCTTATGCCCGTACGGTGTCGCCGTTCCAGAACTCCGATCTCATGGCAAGCGATGGGCCTCCTTCACCGGAGGAGCTGAAGCTGCTGGAGCCATTTCGCGGACAGGTTCCCGACGAAGTGTTCGCCACACCGTTTACGCCTCCGGTCTCGGACGGCTCCGGTCAAGACCGCAGCCTGTTGCGCAAGGCGCAGCAATTGCTGAACGAGGCCGGCGTGCCCATCAAGGACGGTAAACGGGTGCTGCCGAACGGCGAGGTGTTCAGGATCGAGTTCCTGTTGGACGAACCCTCTTTCCAGCCGCACCATGCGCCCTACATCAAGAATCTGGCGACGCTCGGCATCGAAGCGAGTGTGCGCCTCGTCGATGCCGTGCAACACAAGGCGCGCCAGGAAGACTTTGATTTCGACATGACGATCCAGCGTTTCAGCATGTCGGCAACGCCGGGCGACGCCATGCGCGCATTCTTCTCCTCTCAGGTCGCGGCAACCAAGGGCTCCTACAATCTCGCGGGCGTCTCCAGTCCGGCCATCGACGCCATGATCGAGAAAATCATCGCGGCCGACAACCGCGAGGAATTGACCGTCGCCTGCCGCGCCTTCGATCGCCTGTTTCGCGCCGGTCGCTATTGGGTGCCGCAGTGGTATAACAAGACGCACCGGCTTGCTTATTGGGATCAGTTCGCTCATCCGCAGAAGCTGCCGCGTTACGCCAACGGCGTCGGCGCCCCCGACATCTGGTGGCATGATGGCGCCAAAGCGGCCAAGCTCGAGCAGGCGAAATAGCCATGAGCGCCTATATCGCCCGCCGCATCCTCCTGATGATCCCG
Source organism: Bradyrhizobium sp. AS23.2 (assembly GCF_001908185.1). GTDB lineage: Bacteria > Pseudomonadota > Alphaproteobacteria > Rhizobiales > Xanthobacteraceae > Bradyrhizobium. The sequence goes on along the minus strand of NZ_LGHM01000182.1, from coordinate 15,381 downwards.
ACGCTGCTTGGGATCCTCTTCGTCTCCTTCATCGTCGTGCAGTTCGCGCCCGGCGGTCCGGTCGAGCGCGTGATCGCGCAACTGTCCGGGGCCGACACCGGTGGCAGCTCCCGCATTTCAGGCGGCGGTGATTTCGCACAGCGTGCGCCGGGGCAACTCGGCGCCGGAGGCGATGCCATCAACTCGAAATACCGCGGCGCGCAGGGCCTAGACCCCGACTTCATCAAGAAGCTGGAGGCGCAGTTCGGTTTCGACAAGCCGGCGCCGGAACGCTTCGCGCTGATGGTGTGGAATTTCTCCCGCTTCGATTTCGGCAAGAGCTATTTCCGCGACGTCAGCGTGATCCAACTGATCAAGGAGAAGCTGCCGGTCTCGATCTCGCTCGGCATCTGGCTGACGCTGATCACCTATCTAATCTCGATCCCGCTCGGCATCCGCAAAGCGGTCAAGGACGGCACGCGCTTCGACACCTGGACCTCGGCCGTGATCATCATCGGCTTTGCGATCCCCGGCTTCCTGTTCGCGATCCTCCTGATCATTCTGTTCGCTGGCGGCTCCTTCTTCAACCTGTTCCCGCTGCGCGGGCTGACCTCGGACGGTTGGTGGCAGTTTCCCTGGTACTGGAAGATCATCGACTATTTCTGGCATCTGACCCTGCCGCTGCTCTCGATGGGCCTGAGTGCATTCGCGACCATGACGCTGCTCACCAAGAACTCGTTCCTGGACGAGATCCGTAAGCAGTATGTCATGACCGCGCGGGCCAAGGGCTGTAGCGAAGGGCAGGTGCTCTACGGCCACATCTTCCGCAACGCGATGCTGATCGTGATCGCGGGCTTCCCGGGCGCCTTCATCCACGCCTTCTTCTCGGGCTCTCTTTTGATCGAGACCATCTTCTCGCTCGACGGGCTCGGGCTGCTCAGTTTCGAGAGCGTGCTCAACCGCGACTATCCCGTCGTGTTCGGCACGCTCTACATCTTTTCGCTCGTCGGCCTCGTGGTCAATCTGATCTCCGATCTGACCTATATGTGGATCGATCCGCGGATCGACTTCGAGGCGAGGGAGGTCTGATGACACTGACCGCCCCGACCCCGATCGAAACCACAACGGGTTCGCCGCTCGGCGAAGCCGTGCCGATCACGCGCAAGCCGTTCGCGCCGTCGCCGCTCAACAGGCGGCGCTGGGAGAATTTCAAGGCAAACCGGCGCGGCTACTGGTCGTTCTGGATCTTCATGGTCCTGTTCGTGGTGTCGCTGTTCGCCGAGCTGATCGCCAACGACCGGCCGTTCCTGATCAAGTATGACGGCCACCTCTACTGGCCGGCCTTCGTCACCTATTCGGAGACGACCTTCGGCGGCGACTTCGAAACCGCGGCCGATTATCGCGATCCCTATTTGCAGAAGCTGATCAAGGACAAGGGCGGCAGCATCGTCTGGCCGCTGATCCGCTACTCCTACGATACCCACAATCTCGATCTGCCGACGCCGGCTCCGTCGCCGCCGACCTGGATGCTGACGGAAGCGCAGTGCAAGCCGGTCGTCGAGAAGAAGGGCCTGAAGAGCTGCCGCGACCTCGAATACAATTGGCTCGGCACCGACGATCAGGGCCGCGACGTCGTGGCGCGGCTGATCTACGGCTTCCGCATCTCGGTACTGTTTGGCCTCTGCCTCACCATCGTCTCCTCGATCGTCGGCGTCGCCGCCGGTGGCATCCAGGGCTATTTCGGCGGCTGGATCGATCTCACCTTCCAGCGCTTCATCGAGATATGGACCGCGATCCCTTCGCTCTATCTGCTGCTGATCCTGTCGTCGGTGCTGGTGCCCGGCTTCTTCGTGCTGCTCGGCATCCTGCTGCTGTTCTCATGGGTGTCGCTGGTCGGCCTCGTGCGTGCTGAATTCCTGCGCGGCCGCAATTTCGAGTACATCCAGGCGGCACGTGCGCTCGGCGTGTCGAATGCGGTGATCATGTTCCGGCATCTGCTGCCGAACGCGATGGTCGCGACCATGACGTTCCTGCCGTTCATCGTCTCGTCCTCGGTGATGACGCTGACCGCGCTGGACTTCCTCGGCTTCGGCCTGCCGCCCGGCTCGCCCTCGCTCGGTGAGCTCCTGTCGCAGGGCAAGTCGAATGTGCAGGCTCCGTGGCTCGGCTTCACCGGCTTCTTCTCGGTGGCGATCATGCTGTCGCTGCTGATCTTCATCGGCGAAGCCGTGCGCGACGCCTTCGATCCGCGCAAGACGTTCAAGTGAGGACGTGATGGACGCGATCAACCAGCCCCTGCTTGCCGTGCGCGACCTCTCGGTGGCCTTCCGCCAGGGCGGCGCCGCCACGCTCGCGGTCGACAAGGTCTCGTTCCAGATCAAGCGCGGCGAATGCGTGGCGCTGGTCGGCGAATCCGGCTCCGGCAAGTCGGTCAGCGCGCTCTCGATCCTGAAGCTGCTGCCCTATCCGAACGCCTCGCACCCCTCGGGCAGCATCCGCTTCAAGGGGCGCGAGCTGATCGAGCAGTCCGAGCCGGAGATGCGGGAGATTCGCGGCAGCGACATCTCCATCATCTTCCAGGAGCCGATGACCTCGCTCAATCCGTTGCACACGATCGATGCGCAGATCAGTGAAATCATCCAGCTGCACAATCCGACCAGCAATGCCGAGGCGCGCAAGAGGACGCTCGAATTGCTGACGCAGGTCGGTATTCCCGAGCCGGAAACACGGCTGAAGAGCTATCCGCACCAGCTCTCCGGTGGCCAGCGCCAGCGTGTGATGATCGCGATGGCGCTCGCCAACGAGCCGGACCTCTTGATCGCGGACGAGCCGACCACCGCACTCGACGTCACCGTGCAGGCACAGATCCTGGCGCTGCTCGCCGAGATCCGCTCACGTCTCGGCATGAGCCTGCTCTTCATCACCCACGATCTCGGCATCGTGCGCCGCATCGCCGATACCGTCTGCGTCATGAAGGGCGGCAAGATCGTCGAGCAGGGGCCGGTCGAGCAGGTCTTCAAGACTCCGAAGCATCCCTATACGCGCGACCTGCTCGCGGCGGAGCCGAAGCCCGATCCGGCGCCGCCGCAGCCTGGTGCGCCGGTGGTGATGTCGGCGGATGACCTGAAGGTCTGGTTTCCGATCAAGCGCGGCTTGATGCGCAAGACGGTTGGCCACATCAAGGCGGTCGACGGCGTCAGCGTTGCCGTACGCAAGGGCGAGACGCTCGGTGTCGTCGGCGAATCCGGCTCGGGCAAGACCACACTCGGACTCGCCCTGCTGCGGCTGATTTCCTCGAACGGACGGATCGTGTTCCTGGGGAGAGACATCCAGGGCCTGCGCTTCAAGGACATGAGGCCGTTCCGGCGCGACATGCAGATCGTGTTCCAGGATCCGTTCGGCTCGCTCAGCCCGCGCATGTCGGTCGCCGACATCATCGCCGAAGGCCTCTCGGTGCATCAGCCGAAGTTGTCGCGCGAGGAACGCGAGGCGCGTGTCGTCAAGGCGCTCGAGGATGTCGGGCTGAAGGCGGACACCCGCTATCGCTACCCGCACGAGTTCTCCGGCGGCCAGCGCCAGCGCATCAGCATCGCACGCGCCGTGGTGCTGGAGCCGGATTTCGTCGTGCTGGACGAGCCGACCAGCGCGCTCGACATGCTGCTCCAGGCGCAGATGGTGGATCTGTTGCGCGAGCTCCAGCGCAAGCGCGAGCTCACCTACATGTTCATCTCGCACGACTTACGCGTCGTCGCCTCGCTCGCCAGCCATCTCATCGTGATGCGCGGCGGCAAGGTGGTCGAGGAAGGGCAGGCCGCCGAGCTGTTCAAGAACCCGAAGACGGACTACACGCGGGCGCTGTTCGCGGCCGCGTTCCGGCTGGAGACGGCCGGGAACGGGTCGGTGGCGACATAACCTCCGTCATTCCGGGGCGCGCTGGCGCGCCTTCGGGATATCAATCACATCAGGCCGAGATTGCGGACCAGCATATAGATCGCTACCGCGAAGATGAGCGCCGCGAACACGGTGTTCAATGCGCCCTTGCGCGCGGCGAGCGAGCCGGCGGAGCGGGCGCCGAGCAGCCCGCCGAGAACTCCGCCGAAGATAAACAACGCGGCAAGATACCAATCCACCAGGCCGGACAGTGCGTAGTTGGCCGCCGTGGTCAGCCCAAACGCGGTCACCGCCACAAGAGAGGAGCCGACCGCATAGAGGATCGGCATGCCGGTTGCAGCGATCAGCGCCGGCACGATCAGAAAGCCGCCGCCGATCCCGAAGAAGCCGGACAAAGCTCCTGTGCCGAACCCCAAGGCGAGGAGCTTCGGCAGATTCTCCCGGTTGAGCCGGACCGATGGCTGGCCCGCGTCGGAGCGGCCCTTCATCATCAGCGCGCCGACCACCATCATGACAATCGCGAACAACGCCAGCAACTTCTGGCCCTCGACGATCTTGCCGAGGGTGGAGCCGAGAAAGGCGCCGGCGACGCCTGCGAGTGCGAATACGGAAGCGCAGCGCCACTTCACGTTGCCGGCGCGGGCGTGGTTGACGAGATTCGCAGCAGCGTTCGCCGCGACGGCTATGGCGCTGGTCCCGATCGCCACGTGAGGATCCGACACGCCGACCAGATAGACGAGGAGCGGCACGGCCAAAATCGAGCCGCCGCCCCCAACCAGTCCGAGCGAAAAGCCGACGAGCGAGCCGGAAGCGAGGCCGAGCGCGCCTTGGGTCAGCGAGAACATGATGGGCGACTCCTCATTTCAAGCCACTGTCACGCGGTTCGTGTGCGCGCGCCGTAGACGCTGCGGTTCCAAGGTGCGCGCATGAGAATGCGGGCCATGCCGCAAAAGCCGGTGACGCCGGCCGTGATCAACCCTGCGCCGACGAAGGCGGACACAGCGAAAAACCACGACGACACGAAGAGACCGAGCAGAGTGCCGACGAAGGCAAGAGTTCCGGCTCCAATCTGCACCTGGCGCTGAAGTTCCAGAGGTTGGTGCCGATCGCTCACGACCGGCAGGCCCGCCTTGCGCCAGGCGTCGAGCCCGCCTTCGACGATATAAGCCTCGCAGGTCTCGCCGAGCTTCGCGGCGAACCGTAGCGCGTTCGCCTGGGTACGCATGCCGCTCTTGCAATGAAAGATGACAGGCTTGCCCTGATGCACGGCGAGGTCTGCCTCGTCCAGCTTCGACAAGGGCAGGTGATGCGCGCCGGGGATTTTCTCGCGGGCGTGCTCGTCGGCTTCGCGGATATCGATGAGCAGGGCGCCGCTGTCGAGAAGACGGCGCGCCTCGGATGGCTTGATTGCGGGTAGTGACATGACTAGCAACTTTCCTGAATTAGTTCTTCGCTTTGACGGGCTTGCAAAAGAGCCTGTGCAGCGTGGCAAAGAGTTGCTCGATGCGCGGATCGGCGATGCGGTACCAGAGCGTCTGGCTTTCGCGCCGAAAGGCGACAATGCCCTCCTCGCGCATCTTTGCGAGATGCTGCGACAGGGCAGATTGCGACAGACCCACGGCTTCCGCGAGGGAACTCACGTTGCTCTCGCCGCATTCGACGAGTTGACACAGGATCATCAGCCGACGCTCGTTGGCGAGCGCGCGCAGAGTTCCGGCGACCTCAACCGCCTGCTTTTCGAAATTCTCTAGATCCAAGGTTCGGGAGGCCATTGGCCGCTCCTTATTTTAGCTATTGCTTATTTAGTATCAGCTAATATATGTGTCAAGACCAACCGACCCGTGGCATCAGGAGATTCAAGCCATGTCAGGACAACCCGTAATCAGAGCGTTCTTCGACGAGCCGACCAACACGGTGAGCTATCTGGTCGCCGATCCAGCAACGAAGAAGGCCGCCATCATCGACCCGGTGTTTGACTACGACCACAATTCGGGCGAGGTGGACACGCGCTCGGTCGAGGCCATGCTGAACGCCGCCGCAGAGGCGCGCTACACGATCGAATGGGTGCTCGAAACGCATGCCCATGCCGATCACCTCTCGGGCGCCCCCTTCATCAAGGCAAGGACCGGCGCACGGATCGGCATTGGTGAACACATCAAGGACGTGCAGCGCATCTTCCGGCCGATATTCAACGCCGTCGATCTGAAGACGGACGGCAGCGACTTCGATTGTCTCTTTCGGGACGGCGAGCGCTTCAAGATCGGCGAACTCGACGTGGAAGTGATCTACACGCCCGGGCACACGCCCGCCGACGTCTCTTACAAGATCGAGGAGACCGTGTTCGTCGGCGACACCCTGTTCATGCCGGACTACGGAACTGCGCGGGCCGACTTCCCTGGCGGCGACGCGCACAAGCTCTACCGGTCGATCAAGCGCCTCCTGGCGCTGCCGCCCGAGACGCGGCTATTCATGTGTCACGACTATAAGGCTCCCGGCCGCGACACCTACGCCTGGGAGACCACGGTGCGCGAACAGCGCGAGAAGAACATCCAGGTCAAGGAGGGCGTCACGGAGGATGAGTTCGTGGCCATGCGTCAGGCGCGCGATGCCAAGCTCTCGGCGCCGAGGCTGCTGCTGCCTTCTATCCAGGTCAACATCCGCGCCGGCAAATTCCCGCCGGCCGAAGCCAACGGGGTGCGCTATCTCACCATTCCCGTGACGCTGAAGGGCGGAGCGCAGACCTGCGTTTAGGCGCAGGCCAGCCGCTATCGTCGGCGAATTTGCGCGAGCTCCAGCGCAAGCATGACCGTCAGAGCCGCTTGATCGCAGCAACTTCGCTGCCGGCCTGCCTGATCCGCGTGATAGCCTGCTCGGTGTTCTCGATCACCGTCGCCATGTGATACGCATTGGCGTGAACCATGGTGCTGCCGTCGCGCACGATGGCGACATGGCCTTTCCAGAAGATCAGGTCACCGCGTTGCAGTTTGCCGTGCTCATGCCGCTCCAGCACGCGGCCGAGACCCGCCTGCTGCATGTCGCTGTCGCGCGGGCAGCCGATGCCGGCTGATGTCAGCGAGACCTGCACGAGGCCAGAGCAATCGATCCCGAGGCTGCTCTTGCCGCCCCAGAGGTAGGGCGTGCCGACGAAGCGCTCCGCGACCGCGACAAAATCCGGCTCGCGATGATCGAGCGATGCAAGATGTGCCTTCGGCACATACGTCCCGTCGCGCGTCACCGCGAAGCTGCCGTCCTCGCGCGCTATCGCGAGCTTCGATCCCAGCACGAGCGTGTCGGCCGGCGGCAGCTTGATCGAGGGACCGGGAAAAGCGAAGGTTCGGAGCGCACTCACTTTGTGCGTCGGCGCGGCTGCGGGTCGCATCAGCGTCGCGTCGGGCAGCCAGCCGACATAGCCGTCGCCGCCAAGCTGGCCCCAGGCCCAGCCTTCGCCGTTGCGATCGTAGATCGTGACGCGTTCGCCGCGCAGCGCCTCTGTCATCAGCACCGCGTCCGATGACGGGCGTTCGCGCATCGGTGCGATCGCCGCGATCACCTCGAACTCCTCGCCGGTGACGAAGCGATCCGCCTGCACCTTGCCTTCGAGATATTTCGCGGCGAGGTCGCCCCGCGCCGGTGTCAGCCGCGGATCATGCATAGCGCTCGCTCAGCAATGTATAGATGGCGCGTGCAGCCTGGCATTCGCCTCCCTCGGGACGAGCCGGCTTCGCCGACGGCGTCCAGCCATAGATGTCGACATGCAGCCAGCTCCTGGCCTGCTCGACGAAGCGTTGCAGGAACAGCGCGCAGGTGATCGAGCCGGCAAAGCCACCCGACGGCGCGTTGGTGATGGTGGCCGTCTTGGAGTCCAGCCACGCATCGTAAGGCGGCCACAGCGGCATGCGCCACAACGGATCGTTCTCCTTCACCGCGCAGCGCGCGACGTCGGCAGCAAGGGTCTCATCATTGGTGTAAAAGGGCGGTAAATCCGGCCCCAGCGCGACGCGCGCGGCGCCGGTCAGCGTGCCCAGGTCGATCAGCAGGTCCGGCTCTTCCTCGTCGGCGAGCGCCAGCGCATCAGCGAGTACCAGGCGACCCTCCGCATCCGTATTCCCGATCTCGACCGTGATGCCCTTACGCGAGGTGAAGATGTCGAGCGGACGGAAGGCGTTGCCGGAGACTGCGTTCTCAACGGCCGGAATCAGCACGCGCAGCCGCACCTTCAGTCTCGCATCCATCACCATGCGCGCCAGCGCCAGCACGTTGGCGGCGCCGCCCATGTCCTTCTTCATGATCAGCATGCCGCTCGACGGCTTCAGGTCGAGCCCGCCGGTGTCGAAGCAGACGCCCTTGCCGACCAGCGTCACCTTCGGACGGGCGGGATCGCCCCAGCCGATATCGATCAGCCGCGGCGCCCGGTCCGAAGCCATGCCGACGGCGTGGATCAGTGGAAAACTCGTCTTCAGGTCCTCGCCGACCACACAGGTGAAGCTAGCACCGAACTCAGCGGCGAGCTCTTGCGCGGCCGCGGCGAGCTCCTCCGGGCCCATGTCGTTGGCCGGCGTGTTGATGAGGTCGCGTGCCAGCGACGCGGCGCCCGCCACGCGATCGATCTCGGCCGCGTCGACGCCATCCGGCGGCACCAGCCGGACGTCGGGGCGGTCCGCCTTGCGATAGCGGGCGAAGCGGTAGCTGCCGAGCGCAAAGGCAAGCGCCGCCAGCCGTGCATCGTGGGGCGCATTGGCGAAGCGATACGTGCCTGGCGGCAACACGCCGGGCAGGGCGCCCGGCCGGAACAGGTCGCGCGATCTTGCGCCCTCGTCCTCGAGGCCGAACAGCACGTGTGCAATCGCGCCGTCGGGCGCGGGCAATGCAAGATAGCCGCCCGGCTTGGCGGTAAAGGCGCTCGCGGTGGCGAACTGGCGTTGCGCCGGCGGCAGCGTCTCACGCACCGCATCCCAGCTCGACTTGGTGACGAAGGTGATGGGGGGTGGCGGTGGACGACGTCTCGAAAACAGAAGGCATTGGCGGGTCCGGATCGTCAGATCAAGCGGGTCATATGAATGGAGGAGACTTCGCAGAGTTTCGCCGCCGCTGCAATCGGCTTTGCTGTCACCGTTCGGAGAGCCGCTACTCGCAGCAAGGGGGCCATGCTAAGTTCCGGGCAAAGGCCGTCAGGCGTAGAGATCGCAGGCGGCTGAAGACAAAGCCTGCCGGGAGGAAATGCAATGGACGTCCTGTGGAGCATGGTCACATTCATCGGCCAGGCCGTCGAGGCGGTTTTCAGCTATGTCGAGCATCATCATTGGATCTTCGCGTTCCTTGCCGGCGGCTACGTCTTCTATCTCCACGATCGCTCCGTACACGCGCGTTTTGATGCGCTCGACAAGCGCCTCGACGAAATCCGCAAGCGGCTCGCAATCGAATATTGATCGGGCGAACGAAACCATTGCCGGGCAGATCTCGTATCCATGCTGAGAACCGCCGTTCACGCGAGCGCGGCCGACGGGCTTTACTAGCGCTGCGGTTGTGGCATTATTGGCAAGTATTTTAGATTGTGCCGTGCAGCTCTGCACCTATCGCGCGCAAGAACGCCGCGGCACGCGGCTGATACTTTATCCGGGTTCATTCTAGCCCGGACTGATGCCTGAACCTCTTCGTCGCAGGCATTTCTCTCATCGTTTGGGCGGCGCAGCATTCGCAATGAGCGGCGCGAGATGGATAGATCGTTCGTTATTGCGCAGATCTCCGACCTGCATCTGGATGGGTCAGGCCGGCTGCTTGCGACCATCGAGGCCCTCATTGCCGCTCTCCGGGAAAGGATGGCGGGTTTCGCGGACGTTCCCGACCGCATCCTGCTGATCACAGGCGATCTCGTCCACGACCCAACGCCGCGTGCGCTCGACGAAGCACTCGCCGTCATCGCGTCCTTCCGGCAGACCGGGCTGTTCACCGACATCCAGGCGATCGCCGGCAATCACGACGTCAAGCGCCCGAGCCATCGTGCGGGCCGCCCCGACGTCTATGATTACCTGCATCTGCCGCGCACCTCGAAGAGCGTCTATTATTGCCAGGCCGGCCTCGATCTGGTGCTGCTGGACTCCAACCGCGCGAGCCTCACGACGCTCGCGAGCGGCAATATCGACCAGGGCACCTACAACGCGTTGGTTGCGGATTCTGCCCGGCTGAGTGTCGACCTCGCGGGCAGCGTCGGGTCGGCTGGACGCGCCGATTATGCCGAGCCGGTGGAAAACCTGGTGCGTGTGCTGGCGCTCCATCATCATCCGCTGCCGCAGGCGACCGGAGAAGGAAAGCGGTTCCTCGGCGCCCCGGACGAGCCGCTGATGTATCTCGCCGCGCCCGCGACCTTCCTCGAAGCAGCCACCTCGCTCAACGTCAATCTGGTCCTGCACGGGCACCGGCACGTGGAGGGACTGACGCGCTATTCGATCCCCGATCCGCGTGCCACGCTGAGTGGGGATGATGAGGCGTTCTGGCGAACGATCTACGTATTGTCCTGTCCGTCCTCGACCGGACAGGCCGGTGACGACGCCGGCTTCAACATCATCCATTTCGGCCCGATGTCTCGTGCGGGCCGCACGGAGCACCGGTTCGCGATCGCGCGCTATTCGCGGCCGCGCAACGGTGGCAGCTTCGGGCTGCTCGACTCGAACCTGCCAGACGGCATCATCAGGCTGCCGGCAGGGCAGGATTTTTCCCGCGACCCGGCGTTCCAATCAATGATCGAGATCGCTTCAATCGCGACGCTGAACCGGGATCAGGTCGCGGCACTGGTTCGCCGGCTCCTGACGCGCCGCGCTTTTTATGCTGACGGCGAGCCGGGCTGGGCGAATGCGCTCCACACCTACCTTGTCACCTCCCACGCCTGGGGCGATCTCGACAGCAAGCTCGCAAGGTCAGGGCGCAAGCATGATGTCGAGGCGTTTGCCGCGGTGATGGTGCTGCTGGGCCGGTTGATCGAGCAATCCGCCGGCGTGCTCGGCGTCGATCATGTTCAGCTCGATGAGCTCCGCGCGAACCGTCTGATCAGTTGCGACGATCTCCGGCGCGAATTGCCCGGGTTGCCGCGCGCGGGCACCGATGTCGAGGCGGAGGCGCGGCAAAGGCTGAAATTGCTGCGGGACCTGAACGAGCGGGTGAAGGCGCTCGGCCTCGATCTCGGCCTCGGCGGCGAGGTGCTGCCGCAGACGCCGCGGTGAGGGGCAGCAAGGCTGACGTTAACCGGCCATTAGGGTTAACAGTCTATTGCTGGCGCGTTCGGCTCGATCAATCGGCTCGAGAGTCAAAGCGCCATGCGTCAACGGTTCAGTCTTGCCCGGCTTCTTGCGTCTACCTCGCTGGTCGCGGCGGTGGCCATGGGGCTCGGTGGCTGCACGGCGATGTCGAAACTCTCCGACGTGACCGGCTCGGTGGGGTCCCGCGCGGAAGCCCCTCCCACCGATCCCGCGCGCGCCGTCGATGTCTATGGCGAGCGCTACCGAGCCAATCCCAAGGACGCCGATGCGGCGCTCGCCTATGGCCAGGCCCTGCGCGCCAACGGCCAGCGCGCCCAGGCCGCCGCCGTGCTCGAGCAGGCGACCATCGCCAATCCCGGCAACAAGGCGCTGCTCGCCCAGTACGGCCGCGCGCTTGCCGACAGCGGCAATTTCCAGCAGGCCTTCGACGTGCTGTCGAAAGCCCATTCGCCAGACAATCCGGACTGGCGCTTGCTCTCGGTGCAGGGCACGGCGCTCGACCAGATGGGCCGTCACGAGGAGGCGCGCTCCTATTATGCGAGCGCGCTGAAGATCGCGCCGGGCGATCCCGGCGTGCTTTCCAATCTCGGCCTGTCCTACATGCTCTCGAAGGACCTGCCGAAGGCCGAAGAGGCGCTGCGGCAGGCCTATGCCTCGCCGCGCGCGAGCGCGCGGGTGCGGCAGAATCTCGGCCTGGTCGTCGGTCTCCAGGGCCGCTTCGCCGAAGCCGAGACCATCGTGAAGGCGGACCTGCCGCCGGACCAGGCCGCGGCCAATGTCGCCTATCTCAAGGAAATGCTGAACCGCAGTAGCGCCCCCAAGCGGACGCCGGTCGCCTCGCTCAGCCAGCCCGACTGATCAGACCTGATCGTCTCAGCTTGACGTCGCCGCGCGAACCGCGCGCGGCTCGCGTCCGCGTCAGTGCAGCTCGGAGATCTTGATCCCGGTCGGTCCGAGAATGACGACGAACAGCACCGGCAGGAAGAACAGAATCATCGGCACCGTCAGCTTCGGCGGCAGCGCGGCGGCCTTCTTCTCGGCTTCGTTCATGCGCATGTCGCGGTTTTCCTGCGCCATGACGCGCAAGGAATGCCCGAGCGGCGTGCCGTAACGCTCCGCCTGCTGAAGCGCGAGACATACCGACTTGACGCCCTCGAGCCCGGTGCGCCGCGACAGGTTCTCATAGGCGACCTTGCGGTCCTGCAGATAGGACAGCTCGGCCGTGGTCAGCGTGAACTCCTCCGACAGTGCGATCGACTGGCCCACGATCTCGGTGGCCACTTTCCGGAACGCCATCTCGACCGACATGCCGGATTCGATGCAGATCAGCAGCAGGTCGAGCGCGTCAGGAAAGGCGCGCTTGATCGAGAGCTGGCGCTTGGAGATCGCGTTCTTGAGGAACAGCATCGGCGCCTGGAGGCCGAGATAGGCCGCGCCGATGCAGATGCCGATCTTGACCGGCATCGGCTTTTCCATGTGCGCGATCAAGAACACGTAGAGGACCGCGCCGACGAGCAGTACGAGCGGCGCCACCATGCGGGCGAACAGGAAGGTGATGTAAGGCGCCTGACCGCGATAGCCGGCCATGATCAGCTTGTCGCGGGCGGCTTCCTGCGCGAGCCATTTGGTGAGGTTGAAGTCCTCGACGACCTTGGAGACGAGCTGCTTCGGCGTCTGGCGCAGCGAGACCTTCTCGCCCTTGTTGAGGCGGTCGCGCTCACGCTGCCGGATGCGTTCGCGCTCGCTCGCCACCGCCTTCATGCGCTTGGAGAGGCCTTCGCCGGCGAACATCGGCATCACCAGCGTATAGACGGTGGCGCTGGCGGCGATGGCCGCCAGCAGCATGGTCATGAAGCGGACGTCATGCAGTTTTGAGACGAGAAATTCGACCATGCGGCACCGTCAGAAATCGAAATTGATCATCTTCTTCATCACCATGATGCCGATCGACATCCAGACGACGCAGCCGACCAGCATGAGCTGGCCGGTGGGATGGGTCCACAGAAGCGAGATGTAGTGCGGCGTCGTGAGATAGACGAGGAACATCACGATCGGCGGCAGCGAACCGATGATGCCGGCCGAGGCCTTGGCCTCCATCGACATCGCCTGGATCTTTTCCTTCATCTTCTTGCGATCGCGCAGCACCTTGGAGAGGTTGCCGAGCGCTTCGGAGAGGTTGCCGCCCGATTTCTGCTGGATCGAGATGACGATGCCGAAGAAGTTGGCCTCCGGAAGCGGCATGCGCTCATAGAGACGCGAGCAGGCCTCGCCGAGCGGCATGCCGATCGCCTGCGTCTCGATGATGTTCAGGAATTCGCCGCGCAACGGCTCGGGCGCGTCGGCCGCGACGACCTTGATCGATTCGAACAGCGGCAAGCCCGCCTTGATACCACGGACGATCACGTCGACCGCGTCCGGCAGCGCCGCCAGGAATTTGGCTTCGCGACGCTTCTTCAGGAAGCCGAGTGCCCAACGCGGCAGGCCGAAGCCTCCGGCAAAGGCGAGGCCCGCGGCACCGAGCAGGCCGCCCCCGACGAACAGAGCGGCTGCGGCTAGCACACCCGCCAGGACGGCCGACGCGATCCAGAATTTCTGCGGTGTCCAGTCGAGCCCGGCCTGCGACAGGCGGACGCTGAGCGGAACGCTCTTCTCCTGCTGGCGCCGCGCCTCGAGATCCTTGAGCGAGGTCTCGACCTGCTCGCGGCGCGATCGCTGGCTCTTCTCGGTCTGCTTGGCGGCGGGCGCGTCGGCACGCGCGATCGAGGCGCGTCGGCTTTCCGCCTTCCGCTCGCCCGACAGCAGCGGATAAAGGAAGACCCAGGCGATGCCGCCGACGGCGGCGGTGGCGAGGAAGGCGAGGGCAAGGACCTGCATGTTCATGGCGGCGCTGACCTGCTCATGTCTTCGGCGCCACTTCCGCCGCGTCGAGCGCGGCGGCAAGTCGCTTCTCGTCGCCGTAATAGCGGGCGCGTTCCCAGAACTTCGGACGGCCGATGCCGGTTGAGCGGTGCCGGCCGATGATCTTGCCGTTGGCGTCCTCGCCGACCATGTCGTAAAGGAAGATATCCTGGGTGATGATGGTGTCGCCTTCCATCCCCATCACCTCGGTGATGTGGGTGATGCGGCGTGAGCCATCGCGCAGACGCGCGGCCTGGACGATGACGTCGATCGAGGCGCAGATCATCTCGCGAATGGTGCGCGAGGGCAGCGAGAAGCCGCCCATGGTGATCATGGATTCGCAGCGTGACAGTGCTTCGCGGGGATTGTTGGCGTGCAGCGTCCCCATCGAGCCATCGTGGCCGGTGTTCATGGCTTGCAGCAGGTCGAAAGCCTCGGGGCCGCGGACTTCGCCGACGATGATGCGTTCGGGACGCATACGCAGGCAGTTTCGCACCAGCTCGCGCATGGTGACCTGGCCTTCGCCTTCGATGTTGGGAGGGCGGGTTTCGAGCCGCACCACATGGGGCTGTTGCAACTGCAGTTCGGCCGCGTCCTCGCAGGTAATGACGCGTTCGTCATGCTCGATGTAATTGGTTAGGCAGTTGAGCAGCGTGGTTTTGCCCGAACCGGTACCGCCGGAGATCAGCACGTTGCAGCGGACGCGGCCGATGATCTGCAGGATCTCCGCGCCCTCCGGCGAGATTGCGCCGAACTTGACCAGCTGATCGAGTGTCAGCTTGTCCTTCTTGAATTTACGGATGGTGAGTGCAGGACCGTCGATGGCGAGGGGCGGCACGATCGCGTTGACGCGGGAGCCGTCGGCGAGGCGCGCGTCGCAGATCGGCGAGGATTCGTCGACGCGCCGACCGACCTGGCTGACGATGCGCTGGCAGATGTTGAGGAGCTGCTGGTTGTCGCGGAAGCGGATGCCGGTGCGCTGAATCTTGCCGCCGACTTCGATGAAGACGGTGCCGGCCCCGTTCACCATGATGTCGGCGATGTCGTCCCGCGCGAGCAGCGGCTCGAGCGGACCATAGCCGAGCACGTCGTTGCAGATGTCGTCGAGCAGTTCTTCCTGCTCGGCGATCGACATCACGATGTTCTTGATCGCGATGATTTCGTTGACGATGTCGCGGATTTCCTCGCGCGCAGACTCGGAATCCAGCTTGGCGAGCTGGGCGAGGTCGATGGCCTCGATCAGCGCGCCGAAGATCGTCGCCTTGACCTCGTAGTAATTGTCCGAGCGGCGGTTCTCCATGGCCGGCGCAAGCTTCGCCGGGGCAAGCGGCGGCGAGGCGACGGCCGGTGGGGGCGGCGCGCG
>NZ_LGHM01000181.1 GCF_001908185.1 Bradyrhizobium sp. AS23.2 | reverse complement strand
AATGCTCTGCGTCGCTTTTGTCGCGGTCAGCTTCTCACTGCGGCCGCAGCCGGCTGACGATCGCGTACTGGTAAAGGCGGATCGCCTGACGCGGACCGCGGGCGATCCACTCGAGGCGAGATAGTCCGCCCCTAGAATCGGCGAAGTTGCTCGTTGGAGAGGCGCCAGCCAGCGGAAGCTGGCAGACCTGATGGACTAGTTTGGGCCTCGCCGAAACTCAAACTACGCGACAGGGCGCGTGTCGCTACGCAAGCCGCTCAAGGACTCGGCTGACTTGCACTCCGATTCCAAGACACGCCCGCGCATGGTCTCGGTTAACATCACTTCGCGACGCCCTCGGTGATGGTCAGGTCGGCGCGCTCTCGACGCCGCAGGCGGCCGTTCAGAACGACGTAGGCGACAAGGCCGATCAGCAGCCCCCAGAATGCCCCACCGATGCCGAGCAGCTTGATGTTCGCGGCGGAGGCCAGAAAGGTAATCAACGCCGCCTCACGGGAGGTCGGATCGGCCATCGCTCCTGCGAGGCTGCCGCCGATCGTGCCGAGCAGCGCGAGACCGGCCAGCGTCGTGATGAAAGTTGCGGGGAATGCCATGAACGCGGCGGCGAGCGTCACGCCGAACACCCCGACGAGGACATAGAAGACGCCCGCCGCGATGCCGGCAATCCACCGCCTCGACGGGTCTTCATGGGCTTCTCTGCCGGTGGCAATGGCCGCCGTGATGGCCGCGATGTTGAAGGCGTGCGAGCCGAACGGTGCCATGACGAGCGAGCCGAGGCCCGTCACGGTCACGATGGGATTGGCGCTGGTCTTGAAGCCGTCGTTCCGCAGCACGAGCATTCCTGGCATGTATTGGCCGGTCAGCGTAATCAGGAACAGCGGCAGCGCGACGCTCAGGAGCGCATTCAGCGAGAATTCCGGCATGGTGAACACCGGAGTCGCGAACTGAAGCTGGAGCCCCGACAGGTCGACGCGGCCTTGCGTTAGCAGGAACGCGAGCCCAAGAACGAGGATGCCGACCACGGCATAGCGGGCGGAGAAACGCTTCAGCACAACATAAGCGACGATCAGCAACCCGACCAGCAACGGATCGACGCTCGCGCCGCCGAATGCGCCGATACCGAATTGCAGCAGGATGCCCGCGAGCAGGCCCGAGGCGATGCCGGGCGGGATCAGCCGGATGACCTTCTCGAAATACCCTGATACGCCGAGAGCGACGAATGCCGCTGCCGAGATCATGTAAGCGCCGACAGCCTCCGCATAGGGCGTCGTTGCAAGCGCGGTGACGAGGAAAGCCGCGGCCGGAGTAGACCAGGCGGTGATGATCGGCTCGCGATAGCGCCAGCTCAGGAAAAGTCCCGTCAGCCCCACGCCGATGGAAACGGACCAGACCCAGGATGCCGTCAGTTCGGGGCTCAGACCCGCGACCTTAGCGGCCTGAAAGACGAGAATGAACGTGCCGCCATAGTTGACGATGACGGAGATCAGCCCCGCGACGACAGGGTGCGTCAGATCGCTCAAGCGAATGGATGATGATGAACCAGACGACATAGTCTTGACGAGACTCCAGAGGGCTTCGATGCAACGGCGATGAGATGGCTTGACATCTAGGCGATCAATGGTCTGATGAATCCATCCACTTCATTCGACAGACCCAGACCATTTGTTCAAGCATTCCCAACTCGAGTCCGTGAAGGCCTGGCTTGCCCATCCCGCCCATGCGGCGATGCCGCTTCACGCGCGGATTCAGCGGGCGATCCGGCAGTTGATTCTCGATGGCGCACTCGGACCGGGGAAACCGCTGCCAGCCTCGCGCGCGCTCGCCAAATCCCTCGGCGTGTCGCGCGACACGATCGAGGCGGCCTATGCCCAGCTTCACGCCGAAGGTTTCATCGACCGGCGAGTCGGCAGCGGCAGCTTCGTGGCGGAGATGACGGAGTTCACGCCGGGGCGCAGACTGTCCCGGCGGGACGCGCTGTTGCCCAACCAGGCTCCCGACCTCAGCAAGCGCGGCAACGCCATGTTTCGCAGCGGCGGCGTGCGCGAACTGCTTGCACCGCGGC
This sequence comes from Bradyrhizobium sp. AS23.2, assembly GCF_001908185.1. Classification (GTDB taxonomy): domain Bacteria; phylum Pseudomonadota; class Alphaproteobacteria; order Rhizobiales; family Xanthobacteraceae; genus Bradyrhizobium. The sequence continues at coordinate 2,353 of NZ_LGHM01000181.1, read as the reverse complement.
CTTTCGCGCATGGGGTGCCGGAGACACGCAACTTTCCGCTTCAGCTCTGGGAGCGTCTGGAGCGGCAAGTGTTGAAGGAAACCGGCACGCAGGCCCTGCTTCACGGCGATCCGCAGGGGACCGAACCGCTGCGACGCGCCGTCGCCGATTATGTGAACCTTGAGCGGGGCGCGCGCGCCACGGCCGACCGAGTGCTGATCCTCACCAGTTCGCAACAGGCGCTAACCCTGTGTGCGAACTTGCTGCTCGACTCCGGCGATCGCCTCTTCATCGAGGACCCCGCTTACTATGGCGCGCGCAGGGCGTTCGACGCGGCGGGGTTGGAATGTGTGCCCGTTCGCGTGGATCGTCAGGGCATCGTCGTCGAGCAGATCACGACTGAATCACGGAAGGTCAAGGCCGTGTTCCTGACGCCTTCGCACCAGTTCCCGACCGGCGCGACGCTGGCACTCGATCGCCGTCTGGCGCTGATCGAATGGGCCGCCAGGCATCAGGCATGGATCGTCGAGGATGATTACGACAGTGAATTCCATTATGCCGGCAAGCCGACAGCCTGCGTGCAGGGCCTCGATTCGCACGACCGAACCATCTACATCGGCACCTTCACCAAATCGCTCTTTCCGGGCTTGAGGATCGGCTACGTCGTGCTGCCGCCCCAGCTCGTGAAGCCGATGACCGTCGCGCGCACGCTGCTTGACGGGCACTCCGCCCCGATGGCGCAACTGACGCTCGCCCGGTTCATGGAAGGCGGGCATTTCGGCGCGCATGTCCGCACCATGCGCGGCATCTACGCTGAAAGGCTCGACGTGCTGGCAACCCAGGTCAGCAAACGTCTATCGGATTTTGTCGAGGCGCGGGTGCCTGTCGGCGGCTTGCAAATGCCGTGTGTGCTGACCTGCGACCTGTCGGAGCGCACCGCCATCGATGCGGCCCGACGTGTCGGGATCGAGATCCTGGGATTGTCAGCACTTCATGCCGCCGGAAACGGCAAGGCCGGGTTCCTGATGGGTTTTGCCGCCTACACCCCGAACGAGATCGAGATCGCGGTCAGGAAATTGGCGAATGCATTTCGGACGGTGATGAAGGCATAGGTCACCGCGAAACGGCGTAGAAGCCCTAGCGGATTTCCTTCAGCGGGTGCATGCTGCCGTCGGTGGGGCTGCGAGGAGGCTTGGTCATGCGTCACCCATCCAAACCACTACTCGACAAGGGGATGGCTTACAGGGCCGGCGCGATCGGACTCGGGTTGCTTCCCCTAGCCATGGCGTTCGCTGCGGTGCTTATACCGTGATCGATCGCTCCGCGTCTGATCCGCGAGCGTGACGTCGCAAGGCTTTCCACATCCACGACCAGCAGTGGGGCTTACGCTGCGCCGGCCTAGGAATCGATAGTTTGCGAGCTACGCTCGATGCCGCTTTCGTGTCGTAATCTGCCTTCGCCGGAATCCCTCGAATACAACGATAGCGCCGAATATTGACTTAGGCGGGTGCTCCAATTCGACGAACCGGTGCCGATCCGTCCGTGGCCGCCGCTTCCGATGCCACCGCTTCCGACGCCACAACCGATTGTCCCTGGTCAGGTGGTCAGGGGCGCGTGCCAGCACCCGGCACAGCTTGCCCGCCCTGAGGCAGACACCGTCCGCTCGCTCGGGACACCGGCAAGCAGCGAACCCGCGCGGCGAAGGATGAGCGTTGGAGGGCCCGCCAGCGCGAACCGGCGGGCCGGCGCCCTCGCCGTTCCTCAGTCGGGCAGCACGAGCAACTTCGCGAAGCTATGGCGAGCTCCGGTTGCCTGGCTGGATCAATCGACGAAGCCTGCACTCATGCAGCGGCCCCAAGCCCTGGCAGCGCCTGCGCCTCTACGTCGACCAACTCATTCAGGTCGGCTTCCAAGTCCGACACGATGTCGAGAAGCAGAGCCGCCGCGACTGGGTCTGTCGTTTTCCGCGCCATCACTCGAAAGCGCTCGACCTCGTGCCAGCGCTCCTTCCACTCGCTGTCAGTCATGGCTCCCCCATGCGCTGATCCCCCAGAAAAACGCGCTGCGGAGGCGATCGATCTTTTGTCACGAGAACACTATCGTGAGATGGCCGCTCACTACCGCGCGCTTTCCGTCGAGCATCGCGAAGCCGAACAATTGCAAAAGCTTTCCCAGGCTGGATTTGAACAGCTGGCAAAGAGGAGTAGCACCCCTCATTTCAAAATGCTGCCAGGCCAACCTTTCAGCGCGCTATGGTGGTGGGCATAATGCTCTGCGTCGCTTTTGTCGCGGTCAGCTTCTCACTGCGGCCGCAGCCGGCTGACGATCGCGTACTGGTAAAGGCGGATCGCCTGACGCGGACCGCGGGCGATCC
>NZ_LGHM01000180.1 GCF_001908185.1 Bradyrhizobium sp. AS23.2 | reverse complement strand
GACCGCTTGCCTTCCAACCAAGCCGCGCGACGCGCGCATCAAACAGCGCCGTAGCTAGCGCGGCTTGGTTGAAGGCCTCAGGGAGCCCGTTACCCCATCTACGAACTTGGAAGATACTTGGACAGGTCGAGGCTCATGAACTGGTTGTGCGGGCTGTCCAGATAGTCGGCGAACGGCTCACAGGGTGCGAAGCCGACGCTGCGGTAGAGTGAGACGGCCGGAGCGTGCAGCGGCGCCGTGCCAGTCTCCAGGCTGAGACGCGAATATCCGCGCTTTCGGCTTTCAGCGATGATGTGGTGCAGAATTGTTCGCCCGACCCCGGTGCGCCGCGCCGTAGGCGAAGCGCGCATCGACTTCACTTCGCCATGCGTCTGATCCAGTTGCTTCAAGGCACCGAACCCAGCCAGCACATCGCCCTGCCAGGCCGTCCAGAACGTCACGGTCGCAGCCGAAAGACCGCTGGCGTCCAGTGCTTGCGCATGCTCGCCCATCACGCTGCGCAGCTCTTCCAGGTGATGCGCCAACAAGTCGGCAACATAGGGCGCCCTGGGATCGTCCTGCCTGATGTCCACTTCGCACCCTCGCAACTGTATTCTATCAGCTAGCGGTCTTCGCCTCGTTCCACAACGCGTCCATCTCTTCCAGCGATGCGTCCTCCAGTGAACGTCCCTTCGCGGCGAGTGCCCGCTCGATATAGGCAAAGCGCCGCTCGAATTTCGCGTTCGTCGCCCGCAGCGCGGCTTCCGGATCGGCATCGACATGGCGTGCGAGGTTGACGAGCGCGAACATCAGGTCGCCGGTTTCTTCCACCAGCTCTTGCTTGTCGTTGCGGTCGAGCGCGGCCTCGATCTCATCGGCCTCCTCGCGGATTTTTGCCAGCACCGCGCGCGGATCGTTCCAGTCGAAGCCGACGGTGGAGGCCTTGCGCTGGAGTTCCATGGCGCGGGTAAGCGCCGGCTGGCCGGCCTTCACGCCCGACAGCAGAGATTTGTGTGAGGTCGTTTCGTCCCGCGGCCGGCGCGCGGCGCGCTCGGCTTTCTCCTCGGCCTTGATGCGGTCCCAGACTTCCTTGACGTGGGAGGGGGCGAGATTGCCGTCCATGTCGGCGAAGACATGGGGATGGCGCCGGATCATCTTGCGGGTGATGGCCTCGACGACGTCGCCGAAGGCGAAGGCGTTCTGCTCTTCAGCCATCTGGGCGTGGAACACGACCTGCAACAGGAGGTCGCCGAGCTCCTCGCGAAGATCGTCGAGATCGCCGCGGCTGATGGCCTCGACCACCTCATAGGCCTCCTCGATCGTGTAGGGCGCGATCGTCGCGAAATCCTGCTCGAGGTCCCAGGGGCAGCCGGTTCCCTCTGTTCGCAAAGCGGCCATGATCTCTATGAGGCGGGCGATGTCGCGGGAGGGTTTTATTGTCATGCAACTCATCCAACTAATTGACTCGATAGCGAAATTGCATTGCCCGCGTATGCGTTTTCGGATGCAATGTAATTTCTGATTATGCGAAGCTGAGGCGACTGAAGGCTCGTGCCGGTTGAGTCTGACTGGGATTTCCTGACGGCCAACTTATGTAAGAGCGTGGTTAGAATATTCCCGGGTGCCGTCGGGAAAGTGGATCTCCCAAATTTCGTATCCGGTAAAGTTGAAGACTTGCAGCTTTGTGGTTTCACCGAACACCAAAGTTAGATCGGCCGTCTCGCTATCGAATTGCACACCGTTGCAGAACCTTCCATCTAGCCGATTGGACATTTGTTCCTTCGCATCGATTGGTGCGGGGAGACCGTATTTCTTCTGATGATCGAAGCTACTCATTAAAACGCGTCCGTCCTGGATTAGACGCCAGTAGTTGGCCTTCAATACTGTGCCATCGGAAAATTTGACCACGACGGCCGCCGTTCCCTCTGCGTCGGGGATATTGTCGGCGACCACCGCGACGCTGACCTTTCTCAGTCTGGCCAAGCTTTGCTCGAAAGAATTCGTCACTGGCGTTCCTATCTACCGTGCGGTGCCGGTGCTTCGGGCGGCTTTTTCATTGGGGGCGCGCGCCTCGAAATGTGTATTGGACTTCCCAGGGGCAGCCGGTCACCGGCGTGCGCAGCGCCGCCATGATCTCGATCAGGCGGGAAATGTCGCGGGAAGGGGTCATTGCGGGGGCGTCTCCTGGCTCTCAAGCCTTATGCCAAAAGCGGCCCGCCGTTCCCAGTGGGACGCGATGGCACGGGCCGATTTCCACCGATTGGCGGGCCCGTCCTGCAGTGCTAAAGCGCGGCCCATGAGCGACGCATTTTCATCCGAAACCGCGCTGGTGCTGTTCTCCGGCGGCCAGGATTCCACCACCTGCCTTGCCTGGGCACTGAGCCGCTTCGCGCGCGTGGAGACGCTGGGTTTTGAATACGGCCAGCGCCACGCCATCGAGCTTGCCTGCCGCGACCGGTTGTTCGACGGCATCAAGGGCCTCCGCGCGGACTGGGCTTCCAGGCTCGGCGAGAGCCACACGCTGTCGATCCCGACGCTGGCCGCCGTGTCCGAAACGGCATTGACGCGCGATGTCGCAATCGCGATGGGGGCCGACGGCCTGCCGAACACTTTCGTGCCCGGCCGCAATTTGGTGTTCCTGACCTTTGCCGCAGCGCTGGCCTATCGGCGTGGCATCACCCACATCGTCGGCGGCATGTGCGAGACCGACTATTCCGGTTATCCCGATTGCCGCGACGAGACCATCCGCGCCATGCAGGCCGCGCTATCGCTCGGCATGGCCAGGAAGTTCGAGCTGCATACCCCTCTGATGTGGATCGACAAGGCCGCGACCTGGCGGCTCGCGCATGACCTCGGCGGCGACGGGCTGGTCGACCTCATCCGCGAGCAATCGCACACCTGCTATCTCGGCGAACGTGGCGCGCAGCACGACTGGGGTTATGGGTGCGGGGAGTGCCCGGCGTGCCGTTTGCGGGCAAAGGGATGGCGGGAGTTTGTGGCGGGCGAGTAGTTCGGCTTGCTCCGCCGTTACCGTCACCTCCGCTGTCATCGCCCGCCTTGTGCGCAATTGCGCACTGGGGCGGGCGATCCAGTATTCCAGAGACGTTCGTAAGATACGGAGAGGCCGCGGCGTACTGGGTCGCCCGGTCAAGCCGGACGACGACGTGGGAAGAGGATGTGTGCTCCCTCAACGTCGTCATTGCGAGGAGCTCTTGCGACGAAGCAATCCAGGCTGGCGCTGCAGAAAGATTCTGGATTGCTTCGCTTCGCTCGCAATGACGGAGGACTACCGAAAATCCTCCGGCCTAAGCTCGATCGGCTTGCCGTGCGGGGTGCGATCCGCCGCGTGGTCCCAGGCGTCGCGGTAGCGGTGCAGTGTCTCCGTCGATGCGACGCCCTTGCGCGCAACCAGTCCCTCCAGCGTGGCGAGCCAGTGCAGATAATAGGTCTCGCCCGTATCGGGATCGCCGGCCGCTTGCGCGCGCTTGATCTCGTCGGCAAGCGCTGCGGCCCATTCCGGCCAGGTGAACACGCCGCGCTCGTGCAGCGTCAGCGCCATGGCGAAGGCATGCGCCTCCCAGGGCGCGTGGAACACCGGGCCGTCGTCATCGCGCGGAATGCTCGGAATGGCCGCCGTCGCGGCGGCAGCAAGCGTGCTGCTCATCACGCCGGGTCCAGATACGGCTCGAACGCGTCGATCGAGACTTTTGAGGTCGGATCGCCGTCCGCGCCCCAGAGGTCGCTGCCTTCAAACACCACCGTGTAGAGCCATTGCGGATTCTCGCCGAGCTCCATCGCCGCCGAATCCGGAAACACGTGGCAGCCGTGGTTCAGCTCGACGATGCCGACATGGCCGCGCACGTAGCGCGGAAGCCTTGTATGCGTCGCCGGATGAATGTTCTTCGCACGCACGCGGTCGCCGATTTTGAATTTGGCGGGCGCCGGGGCGGGGCGGGCGAACTTGCCGCGCACCATGACGCGCTCGACGTCGTCGAGATCGAACTTGCCGTGCTTGAGCGCCTTCGCCGGCTGGGCCGCGTGGCCAGCGGCGACCTCCTCTCGGGTGAGGTAGCCCTTCTCGATCAGCATCTCCTCGAGCCCGAGGAACCATTTCTTGTAGTAGGAGCTCGACAGATAGACGTGCGGAGGGAGCGTCTCCCGGTAGAAGCGCGAGGTGTCGATGTTGTAGGCGCCGGCGGCGCCCATGGCACGCACCATCGCCAGAACGCGGGCTTCCCAGTCCGCGTGAAACATCGGTTCGTTGGACTCGGGCTCGACCTTGCCGAACCCGTCCATGCCGCCCATGTCGTGCACGCCGTTCATGATGGCGCTCCCGGCTTCCTCGGAAATCCGGTGCCGATCATGGAATCGCGGGTGACGAGCTCGGCGAGCTGTTCCTCGCTCCAGCCTTCTGTCCCCTCGGGCCGCATCGGAAGCACCAGGAAGCGCGTCTCGGCGGTCGAGTCCCACACCCGGATTTCCATGTCCTTCGGCAACGTGACGTCGAAATCGGCGAGCACGCCGCGCGGGTCCTTCACAGCACGGGAGCGGTAGGGCGCGGCCTTGTACCAGACCGGCGGCAGACCGAGCATTTCCCAGGGGTAGCAGGAGCACAGCGTGCAGACGACCATGTTGTGTCGCTGCGGCGTGTTCTCGACCACGACGAGATGGTCGCCGACGCGGCTGACATGGCCGAGCGTGCCGATCGCCTTGCTGCCGTCCTCCAGTAGAGCCTTCCTGAAGGCCGGATCGGTCCAGGCCTTGGCGACGACGCGCGCGCCGTTATGCGGGCCGATCTTGGTCTCATAGGCCTGGATGATGGCATCCAGCGCGGCCGGCTCGACATAGCCTTTTTCGGTCAGGATCGTCTCGAGCGCGCGCACCCGCAGCTCGGTCTCGGACAGCTCCGAATGATCGTGATCGTGGTGATGATGGTGGTCGTGATCGTGGCTCATGGCGCAAAAGATAGGCGCAATGGTCCCTGCGTGTCGAGTATACGTTGGGGCGCAACCGGGTCCCATATTCGTGAGGCCGGATGTAGGATAGCATCGCCGCAAAGCAGACTGGGAGGCGATGGTGACGGTCTACGTGAAAATCGAGAAAGGCCTCGGCCCCGAGGGGCGGATTGCGGTGGTGCGATTCGACCGCGGCGACGGCATCAATGCACTCTCGCCGGAGGCGCTACGGCAGCTCACCGCGGCCGCGCGCAGCTTCGAGGACGATGCCGCGACCTCCGTCGTGGTGCTGACGGGTGGCACCGATACGTTCAGCGCCGGATTCGACCTCAAGGATGCCGAAGGGCGTTCGCGCAAGGACATGGATCTCGGCACGCTGCGACGGCATCTCAAGCTCGGCCCGCGCCTCACCCATGCCTGGCAGGAGATGGAGCAGATCACGATCGCGGCGATTGAGGGCTTCTGCATCGGTGGCGGCGTGGCGCTGGCGGTCGCGCTCGACTTTCGCGTCATGGGCAGCGATGCGCATATGCGCGTACCCGAGATCGGGCTCGGCATGAACATGAGCTGGCAGAGCATCCCGCGGATGTTGCACCTGATCGGGCCGGCCCGCACCAAGCAGGCGGTGATCCTGGCCGATCAGCGCATCAGCGCGGATGAAGCCTACGAATGGGGCCTGGTCGAGCAGGTCGTCGATCCCGGCAAGGCCTTCGATGCCGCGATGGAGCTCGCCCGCAAGGTCGCCGCGCAGCCGCCGCTCTCGGTCGCCATGACAAAGCTGACCGTCAACCGGCTCGCGCATACGCTGGACGATCTCGCCAGCCACATGGACGTCGACCAGTTCGCGCTGGCGAGCCTCAGCGAGGACCACAAGGAGGGCGTCGAGGCATTTCTCGGCCGCCGCAAGCCGCGGTTCAGGGGACGGTAGAACGAGGGGCAGGCCATTGATCGTGCCGCGGACAGTCCGTATACGCCGCGCGAGAAAACCAGGGCGGCTCGGCCAACGGGCCGGCCAATTGCGACGGACATCGAGGGGGAGGGCTCATGACCGCTGGTTCGCAGGCGCCTGAAGCGAAAGGGGTTCGCTGGAAGCTGATCGCCCCGCTCGTGGTGTGGCTGGTGATCTATCTGTGGCCGGTGCCCGCGGGTCTCAATGCCAATCAGTGGCACTATTTTGCCGTGTTCGCGGCTGTCATCACCGGCCTCATTCTGGAATCGATGCCGGTCGGTGCGGTCGGCCTGATCGGGCTCACGGTCGCCGGCGTCGGCGGCTATATTGACCCTGATCCCAACAAGTCGCTGCGCTGGATGCTGGCGGGCTTCGCCGAGAGCACGGTTTGGCTGATCGTCGGCGCCTTCGTGTTCTCGATCGGCTACCGCAAGAGCCAGCTTGGCCGGCGCATCGCGCTCGTGCTGGTGCAGCGCCTCGGCCACAACACGCTTGGCCTTGGCTATGCGGTCGCGATGTCGGACTTCCTGCTCGCGCCGGCGACGCCGTCCAACACCGCGCGCAGCGGCGGCATCGTCTATCCGATCATCAGCAACATCCCGCGCATCTATGGCTCCGAGCCCGGCCCGACCGCCGGCAAGATCGGCACCTATGTGATGTGGACGGCGTTCGCGGCGACCGCGGTCACCAGTTCGCTGTTCTTTACGGCGCTCGCGCCCAATGCGGCGGCGCTTGCGATCGCCAAGAAGACGGTTGGGGTGGAGGTGAGCTGGGGCCAATGGTTCACGGGCTTTGCGCCGCTCGGCATCCTCCTGATGCTGTTGGTGCCCTTGCTCAGCTACCTCGTGTGCCGGCCGGAGGTGAAGCGCAGCCCGGAAATCTCCGAATGGGCGGCGAAGGAGCTCAGCGCGATGGGCCCGATGTCGCGCAACGAATGGATCATGCTGGCCCTGATCCTGCTCGCGATGTTCCTGTGGATCGCGGGCTCGAGCCCGGACATCCACGTGCCGGTTCTCGGCTCGAATTTCGTCAATGCCACCACTGTCGTCTTCATCGTGATCTCGCTGATGCTGGTAACCGGCGTGATCGAGTTTGCCGACATCGTCGGCGAGAAGAGCGCCTGGGAGGTGTTCTTCTATTTCACCTCGCTGCTGACGCTGGCCTCGGGCCTCAACGAGATCGGCTTCATCAAATGGTTCGCGACCGAATACGCCAAGCCCCTCGCGGGGCTGTCGCCGTCGACCGCGATGATCCTGCTGGTCGCGCTGTTCTTCTGGATCCACTATTTCTTCTCGAGCATCACCTCGCACGCGGCCGCCGTGCTGCCGGTGGTGCTCGCGGTCGGATCGGGCATCGCCGGCCTGCCGGTCACGACGCTCGCCATGCTCTGCATGTATTCGCTCGGCCTGATGGGCGTCATCTCGCCTTACGCGACGGGACCCGCGCCGATGTATTTCGGCAGCGGCTATATCGGGAAGGGCCAGTTTTGGGGCTTTGGCCTGATCTTCGGGCTGCTCTATTTCGCAGGACTCCTGCTGATTGTGCTGCCCTGGCTACAGCTTCGATGAGCCCGACCGGAGGCTGATACCCCCGGCAGATGAATTTTCTTCTCCGGGGAGAGTTTTGGAAAACTTCGTCCAACTCCCCGCAAATATCTGAAATTGCAAGAAAGACCTGAAGGGGCGATGGTGCGTGCTGCAGTGCAGCGCGCGTCACCCGAGCGCTCAGCCGCTGTTCTACTCCCCGTCGCTGATGCGACCTGGCTGCCGTAGGCCCTGAAGGCATGCGCGCAAGCGAACTATTGTGCATGAAGGCCGCCTCCATGAACGCCCACCAATCGCTCGCGATCGGACAGCCGGTCGAAACGCTCGAAGCGATTTCACCTGCCGCGACTGATGCGGACGCGATGGTCCGGTTCGAAGACATCTCGAAGACTTATCCGGCCTATCGCGGCAAGCCGGGCGTCAACGCGCTGCAAGAGATCGACTTCGCAATTCCGCGTGGCTCCGTCACCGGCGTGATCGGCCGCTCCGGCGCCGGCAAGTCGAGCCTCGTCCGGCTCATCAACGGGCTTGAGAAGCCGACCACCGGACGCGTGATCGTCGATAACAGCGATATCTCGGCTCTCGCAGGCCGCGAGTTGCGGCTGGCGCAGCGCTCGATCGGAATGATCTTCCAGCACTTCAACCTGCTGTCGTCGCGCACCGCGGCCGACAACATCGCGCTGCCGCTCGAGATCGCCGGCTGGACCAAGGCCGACATCAAGGCCCGCGTCACTGAGCTGCTTGCGCTGGTCGGCATCGCCGACAAGCACGACCGCTATCCTTCGGAACTATCCGGCGGCCAGAAGCAGCGCGTCGGTATCGCCCGGGCGCTGGCGACGCGTCCGAGCGTGCTGCTGTCGGACGAGGCGACGTCCGCGCTCGATCCGCAGACCACGCGCGCGATCCTCGACCTGCTCGCGAACATCAATCGCGAGCTCGGGGTGACCATCGTGCTGATCACCCACGAAATGTCGGTGGTACGGCAGCTGGCGAAGGAAGTCGTCGTGCTCGATGCCGGCCACGTCGTCGAAAGTGGCCATGTCGCCGATATCTTCACCCATCCCAGGCATCCGATCACGCAGTCCTTCCTGGCCGAGGTGATCGGCGACAGCCTGCCGGTCTCGCTGGCAAGCCGGATCGTGCCGGGGCCGGTCGCGGGTGGCCTCGCCGTGATCCGCGTTCAGGTGCGCGGGGCAGGGGCCGGCGACACGCTGGTGGCGCGGCTCGCACGCGAGCTCGGCCTCGACGTCTCGCTGCTGTCGGCGCGCATCGACGAGATTGGTGGCCAGCACGTGGGATCGCTGACGCTTGGTATTCCCGGCCGCGAAGATGCGGTGACGCGGGTGCTCGCGTGGCTCTCTCAATATCAATTCTCGGCTGAGCGTGTCGGCTATGTCGCCTGAACTCATCAACCTGATCATCCAGGCCACCGGCGAAAGCCTGTTCATGGTCGGGGTAGCGGCGCTGCTCGGCACCGCCTTCGGCCTGCCGATCGGGGTCTTCCTCGCGACCAGCCGGAAAGGGGAGCTGTTCGCGGCCCCCGCCATCAACGGCGTGCTCGGCATCATCGTCAATGCCACGCGCTCCACGCCCTTCATCATCCTGGTCGTCGCCATCATCCCGTTCACGCGGCTTGTCGCTGGCACGTCGATCGGCTCGACGGCGGCGATCGTGCCGCTGACGATTGCATCGACGCCGTTCATCGCGCGCCTCGTCGAAGCTGCGATCCGCGAGGTCGATGGCGGGCTGATCGAGACCACGTCCTCGTTCGGGGCCTCGCCGATCCAGATCGTATTCAAGGTGCTGATCCCCGAGGCGCTGCCCGGCCTCGTGCTGGCCCTGACGCTCGCGGTGGTCAGCCTGCTCGGCTACTCCGCCATGGTCGGCGCCGTCGGAGGCGGGGGGCTCGGCGATCTCGGCATCCGCTACGGCTACCAGCGCTTCATGCCCGAGATGATGCTGGCCGTCGTCGTCGTGCTGATCGCCCTCGTGCAGCTCGTTCAGAGCGCGGGCGATTATCTGGCGCGCCGGGTCAACCGACGGCTGCGCAATCGCTGATACACATTTGCTGAAACTGGAGAGACTGATGCGTTTTCTGGCAACCCTTGCGGCTGCAGCCTTGCTGCTCGCGAATTCGGCCGAGGCCGACACCATCCGCGTCGGCGTGACCGCAGGCCCCCATGCCGAGATCATGGACGTCGTGAAGAAGGTCGGCGCAGAGCGCGGCCTCGATATCAAGGTGGTCGAGTTCACCGACTACGTGATCCCGAACCAGGCGCTGGCGCTGAAGGATCTGGAGGCAAACTCGTTCCAGCACGAGCCCTACCTGAAGAACCAGATTTCCAAGACCGGCTGGAAGATCGTCAAGGTCGCGAACACGATCGGCTCGCCGCAGGGCGTCTATTCGCTGAAGTACAAGAAGCTCGCCGACCTGCCGGAGGGCGCCCGCGTCGCCATCGCCAACGATCCCTCCAACGGCGCGCGCGGCCTGATGATCCTGGCGCTGCACGGCGTGATCAAGCTGAAAGATCAGAACAACGTCGCCTCGACCGTCGCCGACATCACCGACAACCCGAAGAAGCTCCGCTTCGTCGAGCTCGATGCTGCCCAGCTTCCGCGGTCGCTCCAGGACGTAGACGTCGTCTCGATCAACAACAATTACGCCGTCCAGGCCGGACTTAATCCGGCTGTCGATGCAATCGCCCGCGAAGACGCCGACGGTCCCTGGGTCAACATCCTCGCCGTCCGCGAGGAGGACAAGGACAAGCCCTGGGTCAAGCAGCTGATCGAGGTCTATCACTCCGATCCGGTGAAGGCGTTCCTGGAGGCGCGCTTCAAGGGCACCTATCTGCCAACCTGGTGAGAGCAGATCGGGCGCGCGTCAGGCAGCTAACCTGGCGCGCCGCAGCGTCTCCGAGGGCAGCTCGGAGAAGTGGCGCTTGTAGTCGAGCGAGAACTGGCTGAAGTGCCAGAAGCCGTGCTGCACGGCGACGTCGTAGACGGATGTCCCGGCATCGCCGGCGCGTTTCAGGTCGCGCCGCACGACGTTCAGGCGCATCGCGCGCCAGTAGTGCATCGGGCTCGTGCCCAGGACCTCCTGGAAGCAATAGCCGAGTTTGCGCGGGCTGGCGCCGACAGCCTTGCAGACCTCCAGCAGCGACAGCGCGCGATCACCGGTGCCGTGCATCAGCTCGCGGGCCCGGTCGACGGTGCGCTTGCGCGCGGCAGAGCTGCGGCCGGGATCGCTCGGGCGCGCCGTCGGCAGCATGTCCATGATCTCGACGAGGAGAGCGTCTTCCAGCGCCTGCCGGGCGGCCGGAACGTCGAGCCGTTCGGGCGCAGCCGTGATGGTCTCCTGGATGGCGGCAAGATGGGCGCGCAGCCGGGCAACGGGCGCTTCCGCCATTTCGATCACCCGCAACTGGTGCCAGATGCTGCGCGGCGGCTCGATGTCGAGGTTGGCCGCCAGTTCCTCGATCAGCGCCGCACTGGTGACGACGCCACGAAACTCGAACGCCTTCGGCGTGCACATGTCGACCTCGGCATCGATGCAGGCGATGATCTTGGCTCCCGCAGCGCTGGCGCCGTTGCAATTGACCTCGCCTTCGCCATGCCAGGGCAGGCCGATGCCAAAACTGCCGGCACCCAACTGGCCGTATTGGCGCACCTGCTGGCTGGTGATCTCGCGGAACACTTCGAGCCGGGGCAGCGAGAGCTGCGTGAAACTGCCCCGGAAGGCGCCGGCGCTGATCTGGTCGTAGCTGAGCCGCCAGCGGCCGAGCGCGGCGCAGTGCTCATCGACATCCGTGCTGGTCGCCTGGAGCAGGCTTGCCGGCGAATTCAGAGTCGGAAGAGTTGCGCTTAAGGCCATGACAGCACGTCAGAATCTGTAAGCCAAACAGCTAGCAAGAACCACGCCAGACTGGCACGACCCGCGCCCGTGTCCAGCAAAATGTTGCCGGATCTCGATAACGCCCGGTGACGCCGGGGTGCAGGCTTCCTCCGGTACAGGTCCGACATATCTGTCGGGATAGCCTTGCGGAGGATCGACATGCGACCGACCGACATCATGCGCGGCAGCCCGGCCGCACCCGAGGCCCAGGTGACCCGCGCCAACTGGCGCAGCTTCCCGGCCATCCGCTGGGGCTTCACCCACACCCGCGAGGTGCTGCCGACCGCGGAGGTGCGCCGCTCGGCCCATCCGACGCCGATGCCAAGCGCGCCGCGCGAGCTGTCCAAGCTCGGCTTCACCACGCCCGACGGCAAACCGACCACCATCGAGGCCACGCTGCGCGACACTTTCGCCGATGCGCTGCTGGTCATGCACAAGGGCACGCTGATCCACGAGTGGTACGGCGACGGCATGAGCGTGACCACGCCGCACCTGATCTGCTCGATCAGCAAGTCGATCGCCGGCACGCTCGGCGGCGTCCTGGCCGGGCGCGGGCTGCTCGATCCGGAGGCGAGGGTGGTGCGCTACGTGCCTGAGCTCGAGACCTCTGTCTACGGTACCTGCACCGTCCGCAACGTCCTCGACATGGCGGTCGCGATCAACTTCGAGGAAGACTACGAGGACCCCGCCGGCGACGTCGCGCGCTATCGCTTCTCCTCGGGCTGGGACGTGCCACCGCCGGGCGTCGAGCCCGGACACCAGCGCGCCTATCTCACGACCCTGCGCGGCACGGGCAAGCCGCACGGCAAGGTCTTCCACTACGTCTCGACCAACACGGAAGTGCTCGGCTGGGTCTATGAGCGCGCATGCGGCATGCCGTACCCGCGCATCCTCTCCGAATATCTCTGGCAGCCGATGGGCGCCGCGGAGGATGGCTCCCTCACGCTCGACAGCCACGGCATGGGCCGCATCGCCGGCGGCCTCTCCGTCACCGCACGCGACCTCCTGCGCTTCGGCGAGATGATCCGCTGCCGCGGCGTGGTCGAGGGACGGCAGGTGGTGCCGGGCTGGTGGATCGACGACATCCACGAGAACGGCGATCCCAAGGCGTGGGCCGATGGCGACCTCGCCGAGTTCTTCCCGGGCGCACGTTATCGCAGCAAATGGTTCACGATCGATCCGTCACGCAACGCTCTGACCGGAATCGGCATTCACGGCCAGTTGCTCCACGTCGATCCGGACTCGGACACCGTCATCGTCAAGCTCGCGACGCAGCCGAAGGCGATGGACGTTCCGATCGACCTCCGCTGGCTCGCCGGCTTCCGCGCCATCACCGCGCATCTTGCTCCGCGCTAACGCCAGGAGATCATCATGCTCGACACCGTCAAAGCGAAATCGCCGACGCAGACCGCGATGCCACACCCGCTCGATCCGCTGACGGCGGAAGAGATTACAGCCGCCTGCACCCTGGTGCGTGCGACGGCGACCTCGCCGGAAAACTGCCGCTTCCCGACGGTGCGGCTGGACGAGCCGACCAAGCAGGAGCTGGCTGCCGATGGGGCAGGGCTGCCGCGCCGCGCCTTCGTGCTGACGCTGGATGTGACGACCGGCGAGGCGATCGAGCACGTCGTCGATCTCGGCCGCAGCGAGATCGTGACGCGCAAGATCGTGCCGAACCGCGAGGCGCCCTACGGGCAGCCGTCGGTCATGTTCGAAGAATTCTTCAAGTGCGAGGCCGTGGTCAAAGCCGATCCCGGCTGGCGCGCGGCGATGCACCGGCGCGGGCTCACCGACAAGGACATCGAGCTGGTCCAGGTGGATCCGTTTTCCTCGGGCTTCTTCGACAAGGAATTCGAGCGCGGAGCACGCATCGTGCGCGCCGTCAGCTATTTCCGCGAACACCTCCAGGACAACGGCTATGCCCATCCGATCGAGGGCGTCGTCGCCGTGGTGGACCTGATCGGCGGAAAGGTCATCGACCTCACGGACCAAGACCCGATCGTGCCGATCCCGCGGAAGAAACGGAACTACGGCGCACGCGAAGTCACGAGCCCGCGCACCGACATCAAGCCGCTGCATATCGAGCAACCCGAGGGCGCGAGTTTTCGCGTCGATGGCTGGAAGGTCGACTGGCAGAAGTGGAGCTTCCGCGTCGGCTTCACGCCGCGCGAAGGCCTGGTGCTGCACCAACTCAGCTACCAGGACGGCGAGCGCAAGCGGTCGCTGATCCATCGCGCCAGCGTCACCGAGATGGTGGTGCCTTACGCCGACCCAACCGCCAACCACTTCTGGAAGTCGGCGTTCGATGCCGGTGAATACGGACTCGGCATGCTTGCGAACGCGCTCGAGCTTGGCTGCGACTGCCTCGGCAACATCCATTATTTCGACGTGCCGGCTGCCGACAACAAGGGCGAGCCTTTCGTCATGCAGAACGCTATCTGCATGCATGAAGAAGACTACGGAATTGCCTGGAAACACTACGAATTCCGTAACGGCCTGTTCGAGGTCCGCCGCTCGCGGCGGCTCGTCATCTCGTTCTTCGCGACGGTCGGCAATTACGACTATGGCTTCTACTGGTATTTGTACCAGGACGGCACGATCCAGTTGGAGACCAAGCTCACTGGCATCATCCAGACCGCTGCCGTACAGCCCGGCGAAAAATACAAATGGGGCGGCATGGTCGATGACAATCTGGGCGGGCCGACGCATCAGCACTTCTTCAACGTCCGCCTGCACATGAACATCGACGGCGGCGGCAACACGGTCACCGAGCACGACTTCGTGCCGCGGCCCTGGGGCCACGACAATCCCCACGGCAACGTGTTCGACACCACCACGCGCGTGCTGTCACGCGAGCGCGATGCGGCGGCCGTCGCCAATGGCGAGACCGGCCGGTTCTGGAAGATCAGCAATCCCAACGAGACAAATTCGGTCGGCAATGCTCCGGCCTACAAGCTCGTCGTGAATCCGAGCCCGCTGATGCTGGCGCAGGAGGGCAGCTACGTCCGCAAACGCGGCGGCTTTGCCACCAAGCACGTCTGGGTCACGGCTTTCGACAAGGACGAGAAATACGCCAGCGGCGACTATCCCAACGTCCATGCCGGCGGCGACGGCCTGCCGCGCTACGCTGCCCAGAACCGCAACATCGAGAATGCCGACATCGTGGTGTGGCACTCCTTCGGCCACACCCATGTCTGCAAACCCGAGGACTTTCCGATCATGCCGGTCGAATATGCCGGCTTCATGCTGAAGCCGACGGGTTTCTTTGCGGCCAATGCCGCCGGTGACATCCCGCCGGACCGCAACAGCCGCAGCGTGCTTGCGGGCGAGGAGGCGGACAGGACGAGCGGCTCGTGCTGTCACGGCAGCTAGGATAGGGCGCCGCCAAGGCGGTGGCCCGCCTACAGGATGAACCTTCCCGCGAGGCAGAAGCACAAAGGCTGAAGACATCTTTTGCCTTGTGGAATCGCGATGAAGTGGCTTGCCTTGGTCTCTCTACTCGTCTTCGTAGCGCCTACCCATGCGGCCACGCCCGAGCAGCACTATCTCGATCTGCGCGACCGCTACATCGCAAAGTTCTCGAAAGCTGCGGAGAACGACGAGACGACCAGGCAGCACGACGCGGCACTTAGGGAGCTGGCAGGCGTGCTGCGCGGCCTGGTAGGGCCGGTCACGATCAAGGGGCTGCCGGCCGACGGCCAATCGAACGTCGACACGCTCTTCAGTGGCGACATAGGCTTCGGTCATCTTGACGGGCTCGGTTTCGCCTCCGAAGGCGACAAGACGCAAGCCGTGGTGACCACGTCCGCATTGCTCAAGCACTGGCTTGCCGAGCATCGCGACGACGGCATGCCACAGGAGACCGGGGCCGCGTTCAAGTCGGACCGCTTCTACTATTATGCCATCCAGGACGCGGCCTTCGCCAAATATGCCGAGCTACCGATCGCAAAGCCTGCGACGGCAAGCGTCGCGGTCGCCGTGCTCGGCGTGCGCGGCAACGGCGGTCTGAAGGCGCCGCCGCATGAAATCGACGTTGTCGTGGTCCAGGGCGAGAAGGTCTACTTCCTCGCCACAAGCGATGCCGTGAAGACGGCTGAAATCCCGGCCTGCGAGAAAGTCTGGAAGCAGATGATGGCCAAGAAGGTCAACAAGAAGGACCCGCGGGGCGACACGGCCCGCGAAGACCAGGCGATGGACGCATATACAAAATGTTTCGCCAGGGAAGCGCCAAGCCAGAGCTGGTTCGCAGCAGCCGTCAAGAAGGCACAAAGCCAGCTTGAGCTGCTGCTGCTGCGCTAGTTTCGCAGGTTCACCTACGCTCAGCTCCTCATCCTGAAGAGCCCGCGAAGCGGGCATCGAGAAGGATTCACGCCTTATGACACAATACGTGTCCGCGCTTGGAGGTCGTGAACGGTTATGGCCGGCTCGACCGTCCGCGCGATTTCGCAGAGATGCCGATGATGGGTGAAGTATACGACCTGTCCTTGCGTGGCCATGCCAGACAACAGCCGGAAAGCTTCTTCGGCGCGAAAATCGTCAAACGTTTCCATGATGTCGTCCGCGAGGAACGGCGCAGGGGCATGCGCCCGAGCGAATTCGTAGTAACCGGCGACCCGCAGTGCCAAGTAAAGCTGAAACCTGGTCCCTTTCGAGAGCTCGGAGGCGATTTTCGAACTCCCGTCCGCTCCCCTTGCAATCAGGAGTTCGCTTCCATTCGACGGTTGGGTCGAGAGTTCCAAATAAGCTCCGCGACTGATTAGGGCAAAGGATTCTGAGGCTCGCGCCATCATCGAACTGCGATGACGATCACGGTAAGCACGGAGGGCGCTGTCGGCGGCGGCTGTTCCAAGCTTGAGCTTCAGATAGGCCTGGGCCCTATCTTCGATAGAGAGCAATATCGTGCGCCGCTTCGTGTCGATGATCGCAACGGTGGCATCTCCGCCGACTGCGGAAATTTGATCCTCCGCCTTCGTACGTACGGCAAACAGATCGCGGATACGGTCGTCTTCGTTGCCGAAGCGTGATTTCTTTTCGGTCAGTTCGGCTTCGAGCGCTCCTCGATCCAATGCATCGAGTATTGTTTCGGCCTCCTCGAACGTCTCGAGCCCCATGACTTCAAGCATCTCATCGCGAGCCTCGATCAGGCGCGCGGTGAGATCAATCCTGCGCGCGACACCGCGCAGACAACCGTCGACCTCCGCCAGCGAGCCGACGTTGAAGCGATCCACCATTCGTTTCGCATGTGCCTCGACCTCTGCCAGTTGGTCTGCGATCAAGCGAGCCTCGTCTCTTTCGGCCAGCAGGCGCGCCTCGGTATCGTGTCGGCGGTCGAGCGCCTTCGTCGCATCCGCGACGCCGCTCACGACGGCCTGGCACAGCCCGAGAACATCCGAGGGTCGAGAAGCTAGTCCCATCATTGCGGCAAGGGTCTCGACCTCGGTCCGGAACTGAAGCTGATCGCGTTCCATCTTCGCGATCCGGTCGGTCAGCTCAGCCTTCTTCTCCAGAGCGGGGCCCAATTCCGTTAGTGCTTCCAGTGTTTCTCGTACGACGGTCGTCGTCAGTTGGCTCTTGCTCTCGCATTCGCCCAGCCAGCAAGTCGCGCAGGCCTGCAGCCACGCCGAGCTCCAAGCGCTTTCCGCGAGCAACGCCTCTTCGCGTTTCTTTTCCCGCGACGTCAGGTCCCGACGGCGATCATCGACCGATGCCCGCAACGCTTTGGCGACGGCCTCGTGGTCGAGCGCCGCCTGGCCCGCCACCAACATCGCCTGCACGTCGGCGTCCTCCGGGAAGGGCACGTCGGCCGCACGCAACGCCCCGGCGAGGCGTTCCCGCGCGCTCGCCGCATCGATCTGCGCCTGCCGCAATTCGCGCTCCGCGGCCATCAGTCTCGTGCGGGCTTCGATCGCTCGCTCTCGCTTCTGAAGCCAGAGCTTCATTCCGGCAACGCCCATGGTCTCATCGAGACCTCCGCCGATGGCACGAATGGATGTGGCGATTTCGTCAGCGAGAGCCGCGCGCTGCTGCAAATTCGTCTGTAGCCGATGTCGTGCCAACTCCTGAGCTGTCCGGACCTCGGCCCGATCCAACAGTGCCTGGTTTAGCTCAGCCACGTTCCCGATATGGCTTAAGCGCTGCTCCGTAACGAGATCGAGTTTCCGCATCACCGTCTCGAAGGTCGCCGCAGTTGCGGCGTTGAGTGCGCCCTTGTGAGCTATCCAGGCGGCCTCACGATCGGACCGAACCTTGCCGACCTTTTGGTCGCTGATGACACCCGAGGTGGAGCCGAGCGCTTCGATCTTACTCTCAAGTCGCCGTATATCTGCGCCGCAGCGGTCGACCTCGTTCTGCTGCAGAGCGATGTCCCGCGAGAGTTTTGCTTCACTCGATACCCAGCGCTCAAGCTGGTCCGGCGCTGCTACCGGAGCCGCCAGGAGAGCGTCCCTGTCGCCCTCCCAAGGGCGCAACCCGATGAGATGGTCGTCAAACTCTTCGGCGCGCTCCCCGCGGGTGCGATCGGCGGCGCGCAGTCGCGCCGCATCATCGCTTTGGCGGGCCATCCCGAGGGCCAGGGCCAGTACGCGTGTCGCCGCCTCATCAAGCCTGTGGTCGTCTTCGCCAATCTTTGCCTCGGCCTCGGACAGAGCGTCGCGAGCTTTTGCAAGTTCGGTCTCGGCCCCAGCGACGGCTGCCTCGATGCCGGACCGCCGCTCCATGAGATCGTGGAGCGGTCCGGTGACGGCTGTCGACAGGATGAGGCGCATGGGTGATGCCTCGGAGTCACGGTCGATGCGGGCCAGTATCCGCGCCGCCGCCTGCTCGACCAAGCTCAGACGGACACGCCGGTCGGGCAGGTCCTTTTCCGCCGTGACGTACCGCGCGCGCAGGTCCATCAGCAGTTCGATGCGGCCTTGGAGACCGCAGGCCGTCTCATTCACGACCAATCCTTCGAGCGCACGCTCCAGCTGCGCGATCTCTTCGCCGATCGTCTGTGCCTGCGTCAGAAGCTTCGTCTGCTGGGTCATCAGCTCAGGGAGATCCGTCGCCCAGACCAAGGGCGCATCCGGCAGGGCCGCAAGCGGTTCGAGCTCCGCGCGAAGCCTGCGAATGGTCTGGAGCCGGGGCAGGGCGTTGAAGAACCGCTGTATCTCGTCAATTCGGACCTGTGTCCGTCCGCGTTGAGCAAGCGCTTCGTCGTAAGCAACGGCCGCTTCGTCGCGATCAACGACGAGCCGCGAGAACTCCGACGCAAGCGTGTCGATCTTGTCGCGTTCCTCCTTCAGGACGAGAAGCTCCTTCTTGAGGTCGGCAAGAACGCCCGATCGCTTTCCGGGTCGGAAGAAAGCCTCCGCTTCCTCTCGTGCGGAAGCGAGTCTTGCGCTCAGATCGGAAAGGCCCGCGGTTGCAGAGAACAGAAGGGGACCGAGATCGCCCTTGCTGGCGAGGATGTTCTCGCCGCCGGCCTCCAGCGTTTCGTCGTCGAGACAGAACATCGTCTGGTAGGCGTTTCGATCGAGACCTCCGAGTTCGCTGAGCAGGACAAGTTCGGGCACAGGCCGGCCCGCATCGTCCAGCAGGCTGTTCTGTGGCTTCTTGATCCGCACAAGATTGCGGACGCCGGCGGAATGCTCGATCTCAGCCTCGATCCGCATGGTCGCGTGCGGGTGCAGGAAGTTGAGCTTGCTCTGCGGATGGATGCCGTAGAGCAACTCCATGCAGGCCGACATGGCCGTCGATTTTCCGGCCTCATTCGGCCCGTAGACGATGTGCAGATCAGGGCCGCCGGCGGCGTGCGCTCCGAAGTCTAGGACTGCATCCGTGAACTTGCCATAGCGTTTGAGCCCCAGCTTCCGGATGCGCATCAGCGTGCTCCGTCGATGCTGCCCGCAGCCAACCGCGCTAGCACTTCTTCGGCACCTTCCTCGCACAACTGCTTGACGAGCAGAGCGAGGCCGGCGTCATCCGGGGCGAGGGTGCGTCGACATTCCGGCGGCAGCTGACTGAGCAAATCCCTGACGATTCCTTGCGCTTCGGCTTGAAACTCCTCGGATTCGACGATGTCGTCACTCATCGTCCGGCGAAGCACCTCGACGGGGTCTGCACTATCGACCCGATCGGCAATTGTCGGCCGCCGACAGTCGGTTTCAAGCTTTTCGATCCAGACATTGCCTATCGCTTCCGCCCGGCTTTCCGCTTCGGTGTGGAGAAGATCGGCGTCCCGCCGGATGTTCCAGGCTAGCGACGTCGCGCCGGAAATACTGAGCCGCGCGACGACATGGTCGGAGGCTGACCGGCTGGACGCTTCGCCGAGCGCGATCTCGATGCGGGCGACGAGATCGGGCCATGTCACTAGCCCGGAAGCGTCGACAGCGACCCGCTCGAACTGGGCCATGCTGACGACGCGTTCGTCGAGAGAAAATGACCCATCATCCAGCACGCTCACCAGCGTGACGGATTTAGGTCCGCTTTCCCCGATGTCGCGGCCCTGCGGAATACCCGGCATCACGATGGCGCAGGAGCCTTCGGTCGTCGAGCGTTTGTGGATATGTCCAAGCGCCCAATAACGGAAGCCGGAACTGGCGAGATCCGCTGTGCTGCAGGGCGCATAGACGTCGTGGCCTGGCGAGCCATCTAGGCTCGTGTGCATGAGCCCGATGTTGATCGCACCCTCGACTGGTGGCCGGTATCTGCCAAGGAGACCTTCCGGCGCCTGCGGCTTCGCGAAACTTAGCCCGTGCACCACGATCGGACGGTCTCCGCGATCTCGCAAAATCTCGAAGGTTTCCGCCCGTCCGCCAAACACTCTTACGCCGTCCGGAGGCACGAGCTCCTTGGTGATCTTCGACAGGGCATCGTGATTTCCACGGATGATGAAGACCCTGACCCCCGCGGTGTGCAGGCGACGAAGCTGCTCGCTCAGAAAGCGCGCCGTCTTCATGGAGGTCTGGTCGCCGTCGTAGAGATCGCCCGCCAGCAAGAGGGCGTCAACGCGTTCGTCGAGACAAAGATCGACGATACGCACGAATACCTGCCGACTGGCGTTGCCAATGAGCTCGGCCAGTCTTGGATTTCGCAAAGCGAGAGACAGTAACGGCGAGTCCAGGTGGACGTCGGCCGCATGCACGAAACGGAAGGCCGACATCAAACGCCCCAATATTCCATCGAATCAACGAATATTACCTCATGCGGCCTCGACGTTGGTGTGATCCTAAAATCATCCGTGTCTCTCGTTTGCGGCTTCGGCCCGGTCAGCCGCTAAAGCCCGCTCCCGCCAAGATTCCATCCACGGCCATCCTCGCCAAAGATCTCGTGGCCTGTTGGCGTCACGACAACCGTGTCCTCGAGCTTGATGAAGCCGCGCCTGGGGTGCTTCATCGTGGTCTCAATTGACACCACCATACCGGGCTCGAGCGGCAGCCGGGCGTCGGTATCGTCGTAGGGAACCGGACCCTTGGCGGTCAGGCGAGGGGCCTCGTGGCTGATGAGGCCCATGCCGTGCGCCAGGAAATCTGTGCAGTCGCGCTGGCTGATCTGCGCGAGCTGACGCTCGGCAGCGACGTAGATCTCGCCGCCCATGGCACCCGGCCGGACCGCGGCGAAGGCGGCGCGCTGCACCGCTTCGATCTCTGCCAGACAGTCCTTCAGCTCGGCATCGGGATCGCCCAGCACGGCCATGCGCGCGAGATCGCCGATATAGCCGTGATAGTTGCCGCCGGAGTCGAGCGACAACACGTCGCCTTGCTCCCAGCGCTGCGCCGACGGCGCCCGGTTGTGGCTGTTGCCGCAGGCGAGCAGGCAGTATTCGAAGGTCAGGCCGCGATTGGCTTCGGCGACGCGAAGTGCGTCCGACAATTGCTGCTTGGTCGTGCCCGGCCCGTGTCCGGCGATCACCTCCAGCATCGAGGCGATCACCAGCTCCGACGCGATCTTGAGCTTGGCCAGTTCATCGGGCGACTTGACCGCGCGCAGCCGCTCCAGCACCAGCAGCGCGTCCTTGAGCTCAGCGCCGGGCAGGGCGTCGGCCAGCGCCCGGCCCGCGTCCATCGGCAGGAACGCCATCTCGACCCCGACCCGCTTCAGCGGCACGCCGGCGTCCCGGATCAGGCCTATGGCCCGCGTCACAGCGTCGACCGAGCCGCTGGACTCGGTCCGGCCCTGTGGCACCCAAAGCGGCGCCACGGCGCGCTGGTGGGTCTCCAGCCGGTGGCCGACATAGACGGCTTTGTCTGGCGCGCCCTTGGGATAGACCAGAACCGGCAGGTAGCGGCTGACGCCCATGGCGTCCATGTAGTCGAAGAAGATCGCGCGCTCGGCACCCAGCAGGTACTGCACATTGTGCTTGGAGGTCGCGACCAGCACGTCGAGGCCGGCGGCCTCCATCAGGCGGTCGAGCTTGGGGGCGTCGAATGGAATGGTGCGCGAGCCGGTCGCGCTTGCGACGTTCTCCTGCATGGCGAACCTCCCAATGTTGGTGCGGGACTCAGCTGCAGTGTCGGTTTTTGCCCGACGCTCCTTGGGGCAAGTGTGAGCCGGGAGCGGGGTATTTGAGTAGCCGCGGATTTGGCTGGCCTGAGTGCCAGCGCTGCTTCAAGCGCGGAAACCGAGTGGTGATGGCGTCAAGCTCGGCATCGAGCTCGGCCGCGCCGAGTCGGCGGGTATAGGCGCCGAGCTTGAGATTCTCTGCCACTGACAGCATGGGGAAGTTGCAGCGCCCCTGCGGCACGAAGCCGATGCCCCGTTTCAGGCGCGCAAGCGCATCGAGGCGCGTCACGTCCTGTCCGTCGAACGCCACGGAGCCGGTGCGGCACTGGACCAAGCCAGCGGTGAGCTTCAGCAGGGTCGACTTTCCGGCGCCGTTGGCGCCGACAATCGTGGTCCATGAGCCGCGAGGGATGGCAACGTCGATGCCGTGAAGGATGGTAAGATCGCCGTAGCCGCCGGCCGCGCCTTCGATACCGATGATCGGATCGCCCGGGCGCGATTGCTCTGCTGCAAGACCCCGTTGGCTCATGTGGCGCGTCCACCCTGGCGGCCCATATAGGCCGCGACGACCCGTGCATCCGCGGCGACCGTTGCTGGGGGACCTTCGGCGAGGATCCGGCCCTGGTCGAGCACGTAGATGTGGTCGCAGATCTCGAACACGGGTTTCAGATTATGCTCCACGATCAGCAGGGCGATGCCGCGCTGGCGCACCCGCAGCAATTCCTGCTTCAGGCTTTCGACGAGCGTGACGTGATTTAGTCGCGCGTTGATCCGGGATCAAGCCTGGAACTGAGTCGCTTCGCCAGCAGGGCCGGCGCGGAAACGCGCGTTCCTCCGTCACGCCGCTGTGATGGGCTTGGGCTGCTTAAATCAAGCCGCTCTTCGCCGCGCGCACCTAACCCGAAAGAGGTAGGCGAGGGGCCCTCCTTGCGAGGGAATGGCATTCGAGCCCGCGCGCGCTATAGTGACCCACTAGGATGGGGCCGAGAAATGGGCCAAATCACCATGCGACAGGTGATTGTGGACGGGTCGGGAAATCCAACAACCGTCATCCAAATTGATATGGTGCACGCTTGCGGCATCGCTGCCAGCTCGAACAATGGGCAGTTCGCTTGTATGCCGATGCAGCACGCGTCCGGATGGAGGCGAGCCGCGCCCTTGTGCATCATCGCAACTCTGCTCGCGTCGACATGGGCATCGCAAGCATCAGGCGGAGCACGGCAACCGCAGATGCGTCCAAGCGACGATAGATCGATACAGCTGGCGCAAACAACGAGCAGCGAGCAAAACGGGTCGCTGCCGGCCGCTGAGCAGGAGCGCCAGGGGGTGGAGAAGCTGACGCGCGAACTCGCTATCGTCCGGCGCTATCTCGAGACTCTGCAGGCACGGCTGAAGGAGGCGGGCCAAGAGTCGGCTCGAGCCAGGCAGGCCGCGGACAGCGAGATTGCAGAATTGCGCAAATCCCTGCAGCGGGAGCTGGAGGGCATCGACCAATCGGCGGCGGAGCGCAGAACTGCCGAGTTGCGCAGATCGATGATGCGCGAACGATCCGAACGGATGGAGCGGGATATTGCAAGAATGCGCGGCGATGCCGATCCGCGGGCTTCGCCGCCAGCCACGGCGAAAGACGAAGCAAGACAGGCGACCGACAGCGGTGTGGTCGAGCTAAAAAGATCTTTTCAACAGGAGCGCGAGAGAGCGGCGCGGCTGGAGCAGGATCTTGCGGCGGCGCGGCGGGAGGTCGAGGTGCAGACCGCGCTGGCGGCGAAAGCGCGCGCCGAAGCTACCGCAGTGAAGCAGGAAGGAGAGAGCGGCACGGCCGAGCTGCAAAAGTCCCTGCAAGAGGAGCGCGAAAAGGCCGGCCGGCTGGAGCAGGATCTCG
>NZ_LGHM01000018.1 GCF_001908185.1 Bradyrhizobium sp. AS23.2 | reverse complement strand
ATCTTGGCGTTGTTCGGCTCCTGCTCGAACTTCACCAGCTGATTGTCGACGGTGTCCAGGCTCTCGCTGGTCTCCGTCAAAAACTCCCGCAACAGATCATCCATGAAAACAGGCCTTCACACAGGGAGGGCGCGCACAAAGGCGTGATGCGCCATTTCGGAATTGGGCCAGCTTCACCGCAAAGCGTTTAATAATGGTTGAGTATGTGCAAAAGAACGGAACCAACAAAGAGATAAGGCGCTCCGGACAAGCCGAAGCGCCTTGTAAAGATTCGATTAACAGTTCGAGAGCGACGGGTGCGGTTACGAAGCGGTAACGGTGATGGCTTCGCCTTCCGGCGCAAGCTTCACGGTGAGCCCGCAAGCCTGTGCCAACAGCCGCGTATAATACGGCTGGATGGCGTGCGCATCCGCGGCAGGGCCGCGTTCGCCGCTCAGGAGCTCGGCGATGTTCTGCGGCAGGCGCGCATTATGTCCGGTCGCGGTGACGCGGAAGCTCATGGTCTCGCCCTCGCCGATCGGATCGATCGTCAGCATGCCACCGCGCGGAATCGTGTGCTGGGCAACGACCAGCATGTTGAGCAGCAGCTTGACGCGATTCTTCGGCAGCAGCAGCCGCGGCAGATTCCACGCGATCGTGCACTTGCCATCCTCGATGTGGCCGCGCGCCATGGTCTGGGCATCGCCGAGGTCGATCTGCGCGCCGGAGGAGCCGGCCGCGCCGAAGGCAAGGCGGCAGAACTGGAGGCGAGCGGAGGCCGTCTTGGCGCTCTTGCGAATCAGGTCGAGCGCGAACTCGCGGTCCTCAGGCTTGGGATCGTCATCGAGCACTTCGAGCCCGTTGACGATGGCGCCGACAGGGCTGATGAGATCATGGCAGACCCGCGAGCACAGGAGCGCCGCGAGTTCGAGCATATCGGGAGCGGTACCGGGTGACGAAGCGTCAGACATAAAGGGTTCCTGGAATTGCACGGCGCGGACGCGGCGAATCACGCATGCTTGACGGATGCTGCGGGTTCTAACATTCGCAAGCCCGTGGCAGCTAGCTTGCGATCGGTTCGAAGCGGCCATAAAGCCGCAGGCGAATCAGTCGAGTAGGGATGGAATTGCCGATGAATGAGGCATGCAGGTGAAGCGGATCATCGACGGCGCGGCCGCATCCCGCCTGATGGAGCCGCTCACCGCGCTGGTGGTGAAGGCCGGCGAAGCGATCCTGGCGGTCAACCGCGCCGCGATGCGGGTCGACGACAAGCAGGACGGCTCGCCGGTGACCGAGGCCGACCTCGCCGCCGACCGCATCATCGCGGATGGTCTGGCGCGGCTTGCCGGCGACCTGCCGACGCTCTCGGAAGAGCGCACCGAGCTCGCCTCTCCGCCGTTTCGCGACAGCTTCTTCCTGATCGATCCGCTCGACGGCACCAAGGAGTTCGTCGCCGGCCGCGACGAGTTCACCGTCAACCTCGCCCTTGTCACTCAGGGCGTTCCGTTGCTCGGCATTGTCAGCGCGCCCGCGCTTGGGCTGCTCTGGCGCGGCATCGTCGGTCTCGGTGCCGAGCGCGTGAGGTTTGACGGCGCTACCATCGGTGCCGCCGAGCCGATCCGCACCCGCAAGCTGCCGACGCCGGGCGAGCCCTGGATCGCCACGGTGAGCCGCTCGCACGGCGATCCCAGAAGCGAGGCTTTCATCGACGGCCGGCCCAACGCCGTCAGAAGAACGGTCGGCTCGGCCGTGAAATTCGGCCGGATCGCAGAGGGCAGCGCCGACATCTATCCCCGCTTCGGGCCGACCTCGGAATGGGACGTCGGGGCCGGTTGCGCGGTCGTGACCGCGGCCGGCGGCAGGGTGACCGACGGCAAGGGCGCCGAACTCCGCTTCGGCCAGCGGCGCGATACCGGTTTCATCATCCCGGAGTTCATCGCCTGGGGCGATCCGCAGGCGGCCGGCTGCTACTGACTGAGTTGTTCCTGAAGCGCCGGCCAGCGCTTGCCGACCTCGTCGAGGAAGCGCTCGGGATCGGCTGCGAAGGCGTCGCGGTTGGTTTCCCGGCTGAACAGATAGAGCCGCTGCGCCAAGATCACGAAGAAGCGGGGATTGGCGGCGATGGCCACGCCGCGGGCGATGTCGGCCGGGTCGTAGCCGCCGAACTGCGGCCCATAGATTTCGGGGTGGGCGAGGAAGGACGCCCGGTTGCCTTCGTTGCGGAAGCGCCAGACTGCGCCCCAGAGGCTCGCCTCGAACTCCGCCGTTCCTTGCACCGCCGTGCCGTCGACGAAATAGGCCACGGGGTCGAAGCCCTCGATGGCGACGCCGCTGAAACGGTTAACAACGATCCGCTCGGTGGTGGCAGCCTGCGCCGGCAACCCAAGGCAGGCGGTCCAAAACCCCGCCAGCATGCAGGCCAGAAGGCCGATCAAGGCAATTCCGGGGCGCAAAGGGCTATCTTCCTGCCGTTGTGCCGTCATAGTTGCTGCGGATAACATCCGAGTCGAGGGGACATCCGGCGCAACCTAGGGCCGTGCCTGTTGGCGTCAGGTTAAGGAAGCGAACGGATTCGATACCAGGGGTTCTTTTATGACTTTCGCATCACGCCTTGCCGCGATTGCGCTTGCCGCGCTGATCGGCTGGATCGTGCCCGCCTCCGCCCAGCAGGCGCCGCCACCTAACCTGCCGCCGCCGCAGCGAACCCCGAGCCCCAACACCTATGGGCCGGACGAACTTGTGGGCGCCGGTCATCGCTTCTTCGGCAACGTCTCGCGCGGACTCGCCTCGATCATCGAGAAGGCGGTCAGCCAATGGGGCCTGCCCAACGGCTACATCCTGGGTGAGGAAGGCTCCGGTGCCTTCGTCGCCGGCCTGCGCTATGGCGAAGGCACGCTCTACACCAAGAACGCCGGTGATCTGCGCGTCTACTGGCAGGGCCCTTCGCTCGGCTTCGACTGGGGCGGCGACGGCGCGCGCACCATGACGCTGGTCTATAACCTGCCCGCCACCAACGCGATCTATCAGCGCTTTGGCGGTATCGACGGCTCGGCCTACATCATCGGCGGCTTCGGCATGACGGCGCTCACCGCCAACAACATCGTGCTGGTGCCGATCCGCTCGGGCCTCGGCCTGCGGCTGGGAGCCAATATCGGCTACCTCAAATTCACGCCGCGCGCGACCTGGAACCCGTTCTAGGGCTCCCTCCTCCGGTCGGTTCCGGATTCACGTTAACAACAGGGCGGGGCTGGCTTTTTGCCGGCCCGCCATGCATTGTCCTTGGTAAATTTTTCCTTGTTTTTGGAGTTCTGGCCCATGGTCGAACCGATCATGTACCTTGCGATCGGTTTCCTGCTCTCGATGCTGTGCGGGCTTGCCATCGTGCCGCTGGTGCATAACCGCGCGGTACGGCTGACCACGCGCCGGCTCGAGGCCGCGACCCCGCTGTCGATGGCCGAGATCCAGGCCGACAAGGACCAGCTCCGCGCCGAATTCGCGATGTCGGCGCGACGACTGGAAATCAGCGTCGACCAGCTCAAGAACAAGACCACCAGCCAGCTCGCCGAGCTCGGCAAGAAGAGCGATGCCATCAACCGCATGAAGATCGAGCTCGGCGAGAAGAACGCCACGATCTTCGCGCTCGAGGCGCGCGAGAAGGCAGTAAAGGAGCAGCTCCGCGCCACCGAAGAGGAATTCAACGCCAAGACCGAAGCACTGCGCGGCGCCGAGCAGGCACTGACCGACAAGCAGGGCGAACTCGCCAAGATCAACTCCGCGCTGTCCGACCGCTCGATGATGGCGGAGAGCCGCCAGGTCGAGCTGGTTGTGGTGCGCGCGCAGATCGAAGAGCTGAAGAATCGCGTAGGCGACGCCGAGAAGGAATTCGCAACGACGCAAGCACGGCTGACGCAGGAGCGGTCGGAATCGGAGACAGCCTCGCGCGAGCTCGGCGATGCGCGCGGCCGCGTCGAGAATCTGAGCCAGCGCGTCACCGAGCTCGATCGCCAGCTCATCGTGCAGGTCAAGGAGGCCGAGATGCTGTCGGGCCGCGTCGCCGACCTCGAAGGCCGCCTCGCCACGCAGGGCAAGCTGCTCGCCGAACGCGACTACGAGAACAACCAGCTCCGCCAGGCCAATGAGGGCTCCGAGCACACCATCAAGGAATTGCGCGTCGAGATCGCAGCGCTGAGCGGCGGCAAGTCCTCGGCCGCGTTCGAAAGGCTGCGCACGGAAAAGGCCGCACTGGAAGAGCAACTGCGGACCGCGCGCGACGAGCGCGCAAAACTCCAGCGCGACGTCAACGGGATCCAGCAGCAGGCGGAAAGCTCCTGGGCGACCGAGCGCATGGAGAATGCGCTGCTGCGCGAGCGTATCAACGATATCGCCGCCGAGGTCGCAAAGCTCGCGATGCAGCTCGAAGGCCCGAACTCGCCGATTGAGGCGCTGCTCGCGGCCGAGGCGGGCCAGCCTCCGAAGCCGGCGCCGCGCCCGGCCAATGGCGCCGCCACGAATGGTGCGGCCACATCCGGCCTGCCCGAGGGCGGTGGAACGCTCGCGGAACGCATCCGCGCGCTCCAGGCCCACGCTTCCCGCGCCCGCCAGCAGGGCGCGTGAGCAGGCCCAAAACGCGGGTTCGCGTGCGAATTGCGTGATCTACGGAAGGTTTTCAGGCATCAAGCCGCCTGGAAACTTGACACCCGTGGCCCGCACTTCTAAATCGCGGGCTCCGATGTGTCGGCCGGCCGCAAGGTCCGGCCGTCTGCATAATGGTCCCGGGCGCATAGCTCAGCGGGAGAGCGTTCCCTTCACACGGGAGAGGTCCAAGGTTCGATCCCTTGTGCGCCCACCACCTAAACCCCTCAAATAACTCACAAATTTAGCCTGAAACTGGCATACCAGAGACCCCCGGAGGGCCTCAAAAGGTAGAACAGGGTAGGAACATCCGTGCATATCCGTGCATGAGCCGTGCATGGCTCGTGCATGGTGTTCCCTTCCTGTTCACGGAAAAGAGAAGACCCGCTCGGGTTGTCCCGGCGGTCTTTAAGCGTTCTGGCGGCGCTTCCATCCCTGGGGCGGCGGGATCGCGTCATGGCACTTCGCGAGCGTTTCGAGCCAAGCGGCGACGCTCGCCGGGATGTCGGCCTGCCCCGACGCCCACCGCCGGACCAGCCGCTCGTCGCATTCGAGGATCGAGGCGAGGCCCCGCTGCGTCCACCGCAGCGAGGCCAGACATTGGGTGAATCGGTCGCCGGTCATTCCACGATCTTCATGAAAGCCGCGCCAGCACCGAAGAGGGCGGCACCGGCGGTCATTCCACCGATGGCGATCTGCCAAATGGCGGGCGCCGTGTCGCGTTCATCCAAGGTCATCACCCCGCTCATGCGGTCTTCCTTCTCGCCGGTGAAGAGCTCAAAGATTGGCTTGCACAACTCTTGCGGACCCCGGCCGATGCATCCTTCTCGCTCGCCACGAGCGCGGCGAGATAGACTTCGTCTCCCGACGCTGAGTCAATGTCGACAGTATAACAGGATACTCATTCGTTCTAGGATCGCGTGGCGCTCAATCCAAGTGCAGAGACTTTCTCGTTGATCTGGTGGGGCGATGCGCGAATCAATGTCCTCCGTTAAGGCCAAGGCGCGACGATGAATGAACATAGCGAGCTGTTTGATAGCAATATCGCCAGCATGACGAAGTTTTATGAAAGCACCGGCAACGTCGCCGCCGCTTGGTGCGCCTTCAGCATTGCTTTTACACACGGACGGGAAATTCCAGACTCCATTTTTAGGGAGATCGAACGATTCGCGGCGGAAGTTGCTTTGACGGCTGAAAAGGCGATCACGGCGGAGGTTGATAAAGGGCCGGTTACACTCACGCCGGAAGAGCTTGGCACAATCTGGCGCGGCAAGGACAAACGCGACCCCGTCGGTCGGCTTCAAAGAGAGTGGCGCGACTATCAGCTTTATTGGGAAATGCGCAATCGGGTGAACCGGGGCTCGACGGTCGCCGAAGCTGCGAAAGCGGTGAGAGCTATGAGAGGCGTAGCGCTCAGCGAAAGGTCACTCGAAAATCTCTGGAGACGTTTAGATACGGACGGATAGCAAAGGATCTCCATCGATCTAGAAGTCATCCTCCATTTTTTCGCCCAACGAAGGGCGACTATTTTGGGTGCGACAGTCGCGTGCTGTTTCGGATACCTCTTGAGCCGCCATCAAGGCTCAAGAGGTGCAGAATGAAGCAACTGATTAGGTCCGAAACCGTTCGCCAAAAGCTTAATATGCCGCGCTCCACGTTCGAGCGGCTTGTCAAGCTGCGAACGAATGGCTTTCCCGCGCCTGTCTATATCTCCCGCTCAAGATTTTTCAACGCCGCAGAAGTCGAAACCTGGATGGCGGGACTCGCTGATCGCCCCTCGCGCCGTAGCATGACGGCCGTTATCATGCCCGAACTCGACATCACCGCCGCCCCCGCCGAACACGCGGTCACGCTTGCTGCCGTGGTCGAAGAGACGATCGAAGCGCACGGTACGGCGTCACGCTCAGCGTCACCTACGCAACCTTGGTCTCCGACGTGCTCCGGCTCTACTGCGGCTGGTTAGACCAAAGCGCAACCCTGACCGCCTGTTCAGCGCGGCCGCTCTCTGTTCAGCAAAGCCTCGAAATCGACGCGCAGTACAGCTGCGCGATCGGTAAGGGTTGCCTTGAGTAAGAGCATTTCTAAGGGCGACCGAAGCAGGCTCCTAAGCTCATCCATGATCAGCCAGTATCAGACCATCCATCGGAAGGGAGAACTAAATGCGGATCGAATTGAATGGAAAGACCTACGTTGACCAAGAAGGTTGTTCAACCATCCTGAACAACACGCCCAAGTGCCTCGCCGCGTGGCGAGCGCGCAACTACGGGCCGGCATACCATCGAATTGGTGGCCGCGTGCTCTATGAGCTGGGCGACATCGTTGCCTTTATCAACGGCACCAAGATCGAAGCAGCATAACCCCAAAAGCAAAACCCGCGCGCTGGCAGGCGGCGGGTGATGCAAAACATTTATCTTAGAAGGCTCACAAACATGTACTCCAATTCTGCACACCAAGCAACGCGTTCTGATAGCTCACTTTCGAATCGCGCCACTTGGCTGGCTGACGTGGAGCACCTCCGCAGCACGCCTGATGATATGGTGTCGCTCACGTTGGTGCGCGATGGCCGGTCGGGTACGGCTATTCGCTTCACGTTCCGCAACAAGGCTTCTGTCATCGTTGATCGCGAGTGTCTGCGTTATTGGCTGAAGCGCGACCTCCTGGACATCCAAGGCGACCCGCTCCCTGCGCTGACGCTCAAGATCGCGCGCTCACTCTTTCGGTCCAGAGGCGGAAGGAAGTGGTTGGGCGTCACGTTTGAAGACTGGATGACCTGTTGTGCATAAGCATCTCTTTTCCAACCTTCCTATCGACCCGCGTGCGGCCGCTGTCGAACTGGCGCGGCGCGGCTTCTCTGTGTTTCCGTGCAATCCGGCGAACAAAACCCCGCTGACTCCGAACGGCTTTCACGATGCGTCGAGCATTCCTGGCGAGGTCGCCAAGATGTTCAGCGCCGGAGTAATGATCGGACTGCCCACCGGGGTGCTCAACGGCGTGATCGTAGTCGACATCGAATCCGTCGAAGGGCACGGCGTCGATGGTGATGCAGACGTGGAAGCCCTCGCAGCCGATGGCTTCCACCTGCCCGATAGCATCTGCACCGTTCGCACCTGGAGCGGCGGCCGACACGTCTACTATCGTTGCCCACCGGAAGGGCGGGCTAGTTTCAAGTTCAAGCGCCGGGGAATCGAGGTGAAGGGCGATGGCGGATACGTCATCTGCCCGCCGTCGATCTGCTCCACCGGTCAGTTTTGGGAAGTGATCCAGTGAGCCGTGAAGACTACCTGAAGAACGTTCCGTTTGCGCCGGATTGGATAGTGAATCCGCCGCCTGACATCAAAAAGGGAAGCGCCGAGCGTGGAAACCTTGAAGTCGCGTTGAATCATTTGGTGAATGAGGCGTCATCCCGTGCCCGCGCGACACTCGACAAGTTGTCCGACGAGCTAGCCCGCGAGAGTCACGGCGGTCGGAATGACATGCTCAACAGGGCCGCCTACACCATGGGCGGACACATCGCTACGGGTGCGATCACGCGCGATGAAGTAGAGGCATCACTGACGATGGCTTGTCACCGCAACAGCTTGGTGGCGGATGACGGAAACGCCGCCGTTAAGAAGACGATTGCCAGTGGCATCGGGAAGGGGATGGAGCATCCGATCTTTCCGGCGGATGTCAGCGCCGCTAACGAATACGATGACGTCGAGCCGTCCGCGTTGCCGCCGAAGTCTGAACTTTCTCTCTCCGACCTGACGCGCCCGCCGGGGCTTGTCGGTGATATTATCGATTGGATCGAAGCGTCGTCCGAGTTTCCTAGTCGTGAACTCGCTCTTGGCGCAGCCTTGGGATGGGTTGCGACGCTTGCCGGTCGTGGTTTTGAGACGCCGAGCCGCGCGCGAACGAATCTCTATTTGATTGCGCTCGCACCGTCAGGATACGGAAAAGATCATGCTGGATCATGCGTCGGCTCGCTGGCCATCGCATCGGGCCTTGATCGCTTCATCGGGCCGGCCCGCTTCATGAGCGCGTCCGCACTGCGCGAAACGCTGATTGGCCAACCGTCCATTCTCTGCATTCAGGACGAGTTCGGCGGCATCCTTCGTCAGATCGATGGACCGGGAGTGGGCATTCATAGCGAGATGATCCGTTTTGACATGTTAGGCCTCTTCTCGCGCGCGAAAGATTTTTACCAAGGCGCGGCCTATGCTCAGAATCGGGCCGTCAAGCTGTTCAACCCGAATCTCTCAATCTACGGCATGTCGACGCCGGCCGAGTTTTGGAACGCGGTCACGTCCTCCCGAAATGCTGACGGTTTCGGAAGTGATCGCGAAGCTCGAAGCGCTCGACATCGAAACGACGGCCGTGAACGCCGCGTTGCGGTCCAATCCCGTCGCCGAAACCGTCGCGGGATACGACGCAATCCACCGAAGGAGTTCCGACCGCCCGGCCGGCGAGCGACGCGCGGTGAGGAAGTGCTGGGTCTATCGTTACCCCGGCTCCCCGCGCGATACGGACAAGGTGAAGTTTCAGTACGAGGCCCCGCACGAAGAAGTTCGGCAAGCAGACATCGGCCGCGACGGCAAGGCAATCCCGGTGCCGGCAGTCCAGCACGACTACTATGGTCGCGTGCTCACCATTACCCCCACCCTTGAAGATCGCGAGGTTGTTACCGAGCGAGTGTCCTTCCGCCCCGGCCAGAGTGAAGCACCGCTGTCATCGGTACGGCTCCCGCCTGCGTTCTCCGGCGAGGCCTACATCTGGCCGCAAGGATAACATACGCTAATTCCTTGGCTTCAATTTACGCCATCCCGTCCAATCGGCGGGGTGGCGGATAGCCGCGCACCCCAGAAACTGACTTCGCTAACTAGGCTCGCAATTGGTCTCCTTTGCGATCTTGCAGTAGTCACTGTATCAACATCATCAACGAAGCAAAGTCGCGGTGGTCTGCGGCTTTCGTGACATCCTCTAACGTATCCAATTTGGGCAAACGTCGTGAGCGAAGCTCTTGAAAGTCGAAGCGATCTTATCAAAGCCATCCATTCCTCGCGTGGGATGGCGCACACAAATCGCTCTCACCAACGAACGTTCACGCTCAACATATTTCGGATGAACGCCCAGGAACTGATCGGAATCACGCGCCGCGTGAACGATCCCGATGAAGGCATTCGCCTAATGGCGGTGGCCAACCGGGAAGCGGGAAGCCAGACCCATCGTGAGGTAACGCGTCGCGTCCACAACTTCGTGGCAGCGGCGCTCACACTTGTCGAGCACACGCGCATATTCATGCGCGAGCACTACAGCGAAACGCCAATGCTGGAGCGCTATCAGGCGAGGGTTGACGCGGACTTCAAGAATCAGCCGCTCGCGAGGTTCGTCCAGGATCTGCGCAACTACATCCTGCACAATGGGTTGCCAAATTCCGAAATGTACATGAATTTCCAATCGAACGCCGATCAGCCCGGAACCGGCACGCTCGAAACCGGCATTCACATCAGGTCGGCTCCCCTACTGGAGTGGCGCAACTGGTCGGCTCCGGCTCGAATATTCATCGAAGGCTGCGGTGAGTTCGTCGATATTGGAACTATTGCTGAATCCTATACTGGCAACGTCTTATCCTTTCATGGCTGGCTACAGCGTTGTCTCGATCAAATTCACGCGGCCGATTTGGATGAGTTACGCACCCTGGAAGGCGCCCTCAACCAGCTTGACGCAGCCGCGAAGCCAGCTCCATCGGTACCGCCCGAAACGAGCGTCTCCTCCGGCGATGGTGCCGATGGGCCGGAGCAGGATTTTTCTTTTGCGCCGGACCGAGCCGCTTCACTGGACGCGGCGGCGAACGCACTCTTGCACAAAGTAAGAAAGATCCAGCTCGAGGCGCAGCACGGCGATGGATTCCCGAGCGAGCGCCCGCCCAGCGCAACCCTCACCGACCATGAGATGCTCTCGGTCCCTCTCGTCTGGGCGACTGACGTGGAGAGCCGGCGCGCGTTTGTATTCATCTACAAAGACGGCGCCCAGTTTGGACTCGACGAAGAGGCGTTTGCCGAAATGCAGGCGTTGACGGAAAGTGTTTTACGGTCGGATTGGGCCAGCCGAACGCTGAGCCGCCGGTTCCTGGAGAAGACGGCCATTAAATGGCTGCAAGAAAGCTACGAGGTGGAAAACACAAAGAGCCTCGCCGAGACGATAGCGAAAGAGGGCCGCAAAGCCGTCCGGTCGCTGGAGTTGTGGGCCCCCATTGCCAACCTCGAAGTGCAGAACTCGTTCCCCGTCGGCCCCGCCGAAGTGGCGACCATAACAAGGGCCATGATCGAAAAGCTGGAGTCGGAAGCGCTCGGCTCTGCGCCGCAACAGCGCGACAGCATCGTCGGACTATTCAACAAGCTGCGTCAAAACATGCAGGGCTTAGCTGCGGTCGTTTTCAAATTGGACGCGGAAGCGGATAAGATCGAGGAAGACGGTGCAGCCATCGCTAGGATCGTCGTAGCGTTTCTACGGTTCTTCTCGCCGCCTGCGGTGCATTTTCCAGCAGGTTCTGGTAACGCGCTGCTTGGATCGGAGCTGGTTCCAATGTCGAACCTCTTGGTCATCGGAGATGGGACTTTTTCCTACAAGCAGGCGATGCTTGTGCCGAACGCGCCCGGCTGGCGAATATCTGAAGAGACATTGAAGCAAATTAGGCCCGGTCTCGACGCGGTCGGAGCGCTCGTACGTCCGGAAGGACTAAGCGAGTTTGCACTCGCCGTCAGATCAAGCTTGCTGCTGTTCAGCACAGGCACGACATTCGCAAGTCCAATAGAACGATTGAGCTACACCCTGTCCGCAATAGAGGCATTGCTGTTGCGGCATTCTGCTGAGCCGGCCGAGTTCAACGTGGCGGATCGAATGGGACTGTTACTAACTCGGGACGGGAAGAAACGAGAAGAAGTCGCGCGAAATATCCGCGAGGCGTACCGGCTTCGGGGCCGCCAAGACGTCTCTCCTCTCTTTCCGCGCGAAATGGGTTCCGTAGCAACGTTCGTTCGACGCGCTCATCATGTGATCGGTACTGCCCTTGGCAACTTTGTCACATTTGGGACTGTGTCAGAGTTTATTAACGCCGTAGAGGACCTTAGAAATCAGAGTGCCAGTACATCGTAAATGAAACTAAGCGCGGCCAGAAACCACACTTAGTTTGTTTTGCTCAGATTGCTGGCGGCACCGGTCACTGGCCGCGCCAATGACCCGCTCATCTGCTAATTTTAGCTTTGGAGCGTAAGCCTCTTGTACAGATCAACCATGCCCGGAAGTGTTTTACGAAGTCTGTTTGCGCAGCGGATTGCTCCATCGCTTTGTCCACGCTCCGCAAGCTCCTCAATAAGCTTCTTCAACTTGTCATCGAGGTCATAATTTGGCGCGCTAGCCTCAAGCATTCTTTCCAATATCTCCGCCGTGGCTGGCGGGCTCGTATCGACCAAGCGAGCAAGCTCTTCGACCATTGCATCCGTTGCGTAATCATTGTGGACATGAGGAACGATGGCCAAAAGCCGCCGCTTCGCGTTCTCGTCTAACGTGTCGACATACTCGACGAGGCGGCCCAGCCGCGCCAAAAGCTGTTGCGGCACCTTTGCCTGAGACGAACTCCACGAAAGACACTGATCCCAGAACGCAAGTATTTTTTCTTTCTGCTTAACGGTCAGCTTGTCTCCGCGAACCCTCCAAAAGAAGCTCGCCATAGTTTCGAGATCGTCTGCGCCTCCCGAAAACACTTTCTGTATTACAGGTGAATTTAATTCCTCGTCATCCCACAGATAGGCAAGCGACACCCATTCAACGATTCGCTCGCGACCATGCCGATCTTCGAGCTCTACCGCCAATCCGTCAGCAATTACGTTGGCAGAGGCCAGCAATTGGTAAACCGGCCTCGTCGGCTTTGCATAAGCCAAACCGCCAACTGCCACCTTGAAATTGTTAGGGTAAGTTGCGGCGGGAAATAGCGCACCGACATTGTCGGCGAGCCAACCGCGACTCATGAAGTCCAAGTTAGCGATGTAAGAGGCTGACAGCGTTGAAAAATCATAGTTCGCGCCGCAGCATTTTCCGATCTCTGCGTCGAACGCTTCCTGGAGCGAGGTCCACGCCTTTACTGTTGATTTCGACGTCAGATTCTCAAGTCTACAGACGCGTAGCGCGTGATTGTACATCGCGCTAATCGCGCGTCCTTTTTCTGTGTTGAGAGCATGCGTCATGGGATCATTTAGGCTTAGCTCGCTTTCAGGCGCTCGGTCGAGCAACGTTCTTATGATTGCCCATCCCTGAGGAAGCAGATTGGGAGGATATGCCGTCTTGTCATCGCGTGTTCCGGCCTCCAGGAAACTAGCAATAAGCGCTCTCATCCAACCGTTCGTCGGCACCAAATCCAGTTTTTGGTGTTCGTCCGACGGCTTCCAAAGATCCGGCGCGGCTACGCATTTAGCAAAGAACGCGATCAACTTTGGCCAAGCGTCACTCCAATCAAGATTTGGCTTGGGTTCATTTGACGGATCAAAAACTCGCTTGAAGCCCTGAATAATTGCATGCTGATAGGCGACCTTCGCTTCGTGAAACGTCTCTAAGAGCGGCAGGAAGACATTGGGCTTGGCCGCGACTGCTCCTTCGAGCGCTGCTACGAGGCCTCCCGTAGTCGGCCCTTTCCACGAGCCTGTCTCGATGAAGCCGTTGAGCCGATCGACAAGCGACCCGTCTTCCGCAAAGGCAAGCAATAAATCCTCTCCGAATGGAGCTGGCCCGGGCCCCCCCCAAGACTCGTGATAGGCTAAGAAATCGGGATGGTCACTTGACGGACCAAGCTCTGGATCGCTTGAGAGCTGGGAGAACCAACCGGCCACCTCGCCATGACTCTTGATCGATGAAAGCCATTCTCTCTGCGTGAACTTGAGTCGGCGACTAGACTCATCACCGGTTGACGGCGGCGGCAACTTACGAATCGATTCTAGCACTGAGCTCTTACCCGCCGCAGTAAGCTCTCCAAACCGAAGATTGAGCAGACGATACAGTTCATGCCGCTGTCCAGACGAAAACAGATCGGCTGTGACGACGGCTTCAAACGCGTCGCGCAACAAGTCGAAGTGCTCCGTCACAGCGTGCAAAGCAATACGTCGAAT
The DNA here is from genome assembly GCF_001908185.1 of Bradyrhizobium sp. AS23.2. GTDB lineage: Bacteria > Pseudomonadota > Alphaproteobacteria > Rhizobiales > Xanthobacteraceae > Bradyrhizobium. Next base: position 58,900 of record NZ_LGHM01000018.1, on the reverse strand, counting down.
TATTTCCGATTGATCCTTTAAAGCGTGAGCTACAAATACGGTAGCCACCTGCGGTTCAGACCCCAGCCAACCGTCTAAGGAGTCTCGCATACCCTCCACAAATCGATTTTCGGCTCCGTGCCAATCGAGATTTTGTTCACTCGGTTCAATTGAAGGACGCCAAAGCGAGCTACCATAGCTTCTCCGCTTGTCAGAAAAGATCGCTCTCAGGCCATTCTCGAAGATCGATACTGCATCGCGCCCCGCCTTCTGACCGAGCTCTCGCGCGTAAGTGTTCAACATTTCCTTGAGCCAGTAATCGTCAACCAGCGTAACCAACTCCTTTGATCGACCACGACGTTCTTCGGAAGACCACTCGAAGGCCATACACTCTTCGATAACCAAACAAGCCTTCTTGATGTCCTCCGTCGTGCCGCTAGCGAAGAGATTTTTGAGCAAACCTTTGCCCAGCGAGTATCCGATCATTCCTTTATCGTACTTAGAAGCGATCCAAGTCCGGATTAGCTTCAGATCATCTAGCTTGATGCAACGGACTGGGAGAACGCCCAAGATATCTGCGAACCTAAAGTACGTCTGGTAGTTATCCGTCGGCTCGCCGCTTTCTGAATCTCGAAAATTGGTTACGTCTCTGATCACGCAGAGGACTTTTTCGCTCAGTGTGTCGTCGTTGGTCTCACCCGCGCGTTTGGCAACGGCCTGCAGATAAGTGACCGCATGCCATATGGGAATGTGCACGAAGCCCGGGTTCGTCGAGGGCTCTGGACCTCTGTTCTTGACAGGATCAAAAAAGCCGCGTGACCGCACGGCATCAAAATATTTCTCAGGCTCTCCACGCTTAACGAGAAGGTCGAAGCCATGCTGGGCAAATTCATCGCCCTGGCTCATCATGTCGAAGAAAGACTCTAGTTTGGCTGAAAGACCGTTAGTCAAGGAGGTCCTCCATATCTGCTTGCTTTTGGAGAGCAAGCGCTGACTTCGCGGGCATTATATTGCCGAAGTGTTCAAGCACCTCGATGAGCTGAGCCCAATCACGCTGATCACGACGAAATGGAAGCAGCTCGATATCGCACTGAGCGTAGTACTGGGTCATGCTTCGCATAAGCTCATATTGGTGCGCGAAGAACCCTTGCAACATGAAGTGTCTTGCTTGAGGCGGCCCCGAGCTGGATTGTTGTCTAGCTTTTTGAACGACGTATTCGAGGATTTCGAGGTCCTCCAGTCCATATCCGACGAATAGAACGGTTCGTCGCTGAAAGAGGAACTCCAAGAACGTCAGTGTTCGATTTTCTCGCGTCGGATCGTCTGACCGTCGATCGTTTGCGTATCGCTGGATGTAATCTCGCGTGGTCATGATCATTCCAGGCGATTCGTAAACGGAGCCATGGAGATGAAGAAACACGCAATTATCTTGGGCTAGATTGGCGGCAGTAAAATCATTGACGTCAATAATCCGACGCCTGGCCCTGGGCGTTGCGGCAGTGGAATCGGCAACGGGGGCCGCATCCTCAACAGATACTTCGGTATCTACGATTTCAGTATCAAGCCAAGAGTCATAGTTTGTCGTGACAAAAGTCTTCCCGAGTTTGCCAAGGCTCCGATAGACCCGGCGCCCGACTACGTTGCTGGAATAGTCGTCCGACTGAATTAACTTCGCGTAGTCAATCTTCAGTCCGTGTTCGGCCTCAATCGCGCGGGCAATCGAAAGCTTCATGCGCGGCGTCAGGTGTCGAATTTGCTCATGTTGGCCATGGTTGAACTTTTCTGCCTTGATGCAAGCGCCTAACGCATCGTCCGCGAGCTTGGCCCATGATGGGCAACCGCCGAGTATCGAGACGCCAGCCCCCACGAAAGGGACTAGCGTTCCGCGCTGCGCAGCGTCTCTCAATCCTGGCGGGATGGTTGGAACCAGTGGGATTTCATCGCTCATATTTGCGTTCGGTAATTGAATCAGCGTTGCCCATTATAGGACGTCCATAGTTTAGCCTGCTAGGCGCTCCCCAATTGATCGACGTCCTCGCCTTTCTCACGGACCCTTTTTGAAGCTCCAATCTGCTCGTCGCTGAGGGTAGCGATGACTGCATTGCGGTCCATGGCCGGGACTAAGCAGAATTAGCGCTCGGTCGGCTGCCTTATCACCTTGACTCTTCGTTCTCGTTTCGTTCTATTGGGTAAAATCCCAGGTTTGGCCATGCCCACACTCGAATACGTCCGCTCCGAGATCGAGCGCATGCGCGCGCAGATTGGACGGCAGCGCAAGGAAATCCTCCAGCTTCAACGGGCCGGGATAGGAACGGCCTCGGCTGAAGCTCTTCTAGCCCGCATGCAGGCGAAGGTGGATCATCTCGTTGTTCAACGCGACGAGATGAAGAAGGCTGACCCGCCTGGGACCAGAAAGCGAGTGCTAGGAGGACGGAAGTGGTAGCTGAGAGGCCCAAGTATTTTTCAGACATGCAGGACCCACCGGACTTTCTGAAGTCGCTCGACCAAACTCGCCGGCTATCCACTCGGGAGGGTTGGTGCAGGGCGCATATTGAGGCCATCCAAGTCGCGATTGACCAGTATGCGGAGGCCGCCATGGGCAATCGGGAGTTTTTTTCTGAACAAGCCCTACGGCATCGGTCAGACCCGCAGGAACGGCGACATTCCCTAAGCATTGTCTTGCGTGGGTAAGTTGAGTTAACTGCCCACCGTCTGGCCCCAACCCGGCGGCGGGTATTTGTGTGAGTAGCGTGGCGAGGCGTACCAACCCGGCGATGCCGGGGTTCATTAAACCCCAGCTCGCGATTCTCAAGAGCAAGGCTCCCTCGGGCGAGCAATGGCTCCACGAGATCAAATACGACGGCTACCGCACGCAATTCCACATCGACGGTGACGACCGCAGCGCCTTCACCCGCAACGGGCTGAATTGGATCAAGCGGTTCTCCGTCATTGCTGGCGCCCTCGACGTCCCTGGCCAAGCCATCATCGACGGCGAGGTAGTCGTGGTCCACGAGGGCCGGACCAACTTCTCCGAACTACAGGCCGAGCTAGCAGGAGGCCGTCAGGATCGCTTGTTGTTCTACGCCTTCGATCTCTTGTGGCTCGACGGCAAAGACTTGCGCAGAGCGCCGCAGGTTGAGCGTAAGGAGGTCTTGAAGGAGCTGTTCGAGGAGCAAGGCATCGAAGCTCCGGCGCTCTACAGCGAGCACCTTACCGGTGACGGCAATGAGTTTTTCGAGGCGGCAAGCAAGCTCAACTACGAAGGCATCGTCTCCAAGAAGGCCGACGCGCCGTATCGATCGGAGCGGACTGAAGCTTGGCTTAAGGTCAAGACGGTCCAGCGCGAGAAATTCCCTGTAGTTGGCTTCGTCAAGGACCCCTCCGGCGTCGCCGCACTCTACCTCGGCAAGAGGGATGGCAAAGAGCTGCGCTATATGGGGAAGGTCGAAAGGGCTGGAGTCGGACGAAGTCGGCGGAGATCCGTAAGGCGCTAGGTACCGTTGTGAGCCCTAAGCAAAAGCTCACAAAGCCTATCAGGAAGCCCAAGGCAACGTGGGTCGAGCCGAAGTTCTACGCTGAGGTCGAGTACCGGGACATCACTTCCGAAGGGTTGTTGCGGGCCAGCTCTTTCAAAGGCCTCACGCGCAAATAGGAACAGTGGCCTGTGCATGACGTTTTCAAGTCATGTACAGGTTCAGCGTCGTAGAGGACTCTTTCAACATTGACTGGGGCTTCCTAGAGAAGTCTGGCGAGCTGCGAGAGGCTGACGCTTCAACTGAGTTTCTGGTTCGGTTTAACGAGGATCAGATCCGGTCCGGCGAGCGGCGCCCCATGATGATCGCTAACCGCACGATCAACGCCTATCGCGCGAAAGCCCCGCCGACAATATCAGTCGAACAAGGGCAAGTGGTATGGATTGCCTGATACGGCTGCCGCCGTGCGCACCATCAAGGACAGATTAACCCGATGCGTCGACCTTCTTCAGGTCTAATGCTCACATCATCCACGATGGCAGCAAACCGACTAACCACCGGGTCAATTGAACGACGAAGGCCCTTCCGGGCCTTTCACGTTATGGGGGAAAGCCGCCGAAGTTTTCTGGCCTGGCTTCGCCGGCTGCTTCAAATATCTTCTCGAAGAAGCGCAGTAGGAATTTATCAATGGCGCCTTGCTCGATCACATTGAGAAGGGCCTCGTGTTCAACGGAATCCTTAATCATCTTCGCGATGCCGCTGCCGGGACCTCCGCTCCAGGCTATGCGTCTGCCCTTCACGCCGACCGCGCCAGCCACCATCTTGATTGGCACCTCGACACCATACTCACGGGTCATACAATCAATGTAGTATGGAAGGCATTGCCGATAGAGCCGTTCTACCTGATCAATCAGCAGATATTGATATTGACCGCTCTCGCCATGCCGAAGGATATCGGCGTTGAGGCCCCAGATCTCACCATTATGGAAATGCTGCGTGACATTATCAACGTTGTTGGTGTGGCCTGCGGCTTCTGACATTGCAGCGCCCCACTCGTTGGCCAGCCAAGAATAGCTGCCGCCGAGTGAGAAAGAAGCATACCGGCTCGCAGTCTGGTTCAGCACCGCGTGAGAGAGAAGCTTAGGCAGATCTTTCGTAGGGCTGAGCTTGAGATAGAAAACCTTCTCGAACGGCATGACGGGTTGGGAATTATCTCGCCGCGCCCCGAGTGATTGGTCCTTGGCAAACCAAAGTGCCGGGGGTCGAACCGGAACTGTTTCTTCAAACTTTGGGGCAGCTCCTGCTGGTTTCTGCTTGAGAAATGGCCGCAACCCCTCAACGAGAGCATTGATAAGTTTCTCTGAGGCTGCCTTGATGTCTTCCTTCGAGGCTCCGTCGGGCAAATTGTATGTGAACGGCCAACGCTTCTGCTGGATATCGAATGGTAATGTATCGACTGAGCCGTAAGCGAGATTAAGCACCCCGATGCAGCGCTCCCAGCCCCTCGACTTCAGCGCATATCCCAGCTCAATCGCGACGTTTGGATTCATCACCGGCCGCAAGCCGACTTCATTGCCGTCTTTGTCTTTCTTGGATGGTGAAGTCGCTACAGGCGTCAGGTCCGCAACAAAGGCCGCAGACGCATCAATCTTAGCAAATATTGATGCCGCGATGTCTGGCATGCCCGAGAGACCCTTGGTGTCGTGGTCCAACTCCAGATTGACACGCCGGTCGGCCTCTGAAGGTTCCTCGACATCCTCTGCCTGCTTCAGCTTCTTGATTGCAGCCTTCAGGGCGTCCCGCACGAAATAATGCGAAATCTTGGGATCATAGTCCGACAGCCAGGACCAGAATATCTTCATCGCCCCTCCCCACCGGGGGCTTGCCACTTTCCTCCCCCAGTTGTGGATGACCTTAGCCAAGCCAATTGGAAATAAAAGGAGGCAGCCCGTGACCATGGAGCCAGGTAGCCAGACCGACCGCTACAGCAACCAGCCCGGTCCACCAAAAGGATCGAGGTTTGGCCGCCTTCATCGCGAGCCAAAGCAACAAGGCGCCGAGCCATGGTCCATAATTCTTGCTAAAGTCGCCGTTGCGCTTTAGCACCTCGATCAGATTTTCATTCCTCAATTCCTGGTCAGACACTGCCCGACCTCCTGTTTGTCAAACTAGCCCCGCGACCTACCTGCTAAGGGCATATGAAGAGTTGCTTCTCGAAATCCGCGATCATGACTCGCACATGATTCTCCAATCGGCCCTTCGCCCCCCCTGGTTATCCCCACATATAGCACCCAATGCGCAGATGTTCCCGATTCGTTCTCACGACACGAGACCACTGTTTTGCCCGACGACACAAGTTAAATTTCTGATTTTTAGAATTTTCCTTCTAATGATTTGTTCGGAAAGACACGATGCGAAGGGCGCCAGTAGAAATCTCTGGCGCTGCAGGCGCGATTTCGATTTGCCACATCTCAAAGCCCCTCACTGACAAGCGTTGACAGGCGGACCTATGTCCGCATAATGCGGACACAACTTCGCTGATCGGCAGGCAGGTCTTGAGATTTTAGCGACGATCTAACCGAACCCCAGGCAACACGTTCAAACGGCGTGCGAACGACTGTGCGCTACGATCAACCTTCATAAAATTCAGAATGACTGCTGATCGCTTTCACAAGGCACTGACTTCATTACGTTGGACGCAGCGATGTCTCGCGGCGGTTCTTGAATGCGATGATCGTTTGGCGCGACGCTGGGCGTCCGGTCAGGCAAAGGTCCCGCCTAGCGTCGCAACATGGCTTGAAGCGCTAGCAGAGGCGCATGACTCGCTGCCCCCCCCGAAGAGTTGGAAGAGACGATCGATCACATAACAGACGCCCAGGCAAATTATGACCGCTTGAAAATGTCCTAGCACACAGCACGGCTTTCATCCGGCACCTGCGAGGCGCTGGCAGAAGCAGTCGAATCTAACGCAGCACCTTGGAGGAAATATATGCGGCTCTATCTATGGCGGCGCGAGCCGCACCACTCCTGGGTCATCCGGGGCACGGACGCCCAAGGGAACGAGATCAGGGAATCTACAAAGACTACTAACAAAGCGGCGGCGGAAGGCATCCTGACGAAGCGCGAGGCCGAGCTTCTGAATGAAGTCGTCCACGGCAAGAAGGCCGTGGTGACATTCGATCAGGCGGCCGAGTCCTATTTGGAGAACGGCGGCTCGCCGCGCTTCTTGGGGACGTTCGACGAAGAGACCGGCAAGTGGTCCGGCCTGATGTCGCATCTGATCGGCACACCGCTGAAGGACATCACGCAACCGATGATGAACGACATCGGCAAGGCGCTCTATCCGAACGTCCGGCCGGACACGCTCAACCGCCAGCTATGGACGCCGTTCATTGCGGTGTGGTCGCACGCCGTCATAATGGAGTGGGCGATACCGAAGAAATGGATCAGGCCGAAGAAGCCGAAGGGGACCAACGTCGAGAGTTTCGGGCCGAAGCGCGTCGGCTCCTATCCGGTGCCCTACGGGATCGCCTGGGACTTCATCAAGGGCTTGGGCGTCGCCAACCAGACCGTCTTCACGATCCTCTTCTACACCGGCATGCGCCCCATCGAACTGTTCGTCATGAACACGACGCAGGTCAACGTGCCCGGCCGCTGGATCACCCTGGCGAAATCCAAGATCGGCGAAGCGCGCGGCGTCCCGATCCATGAGGCGTTGGTTCCTATGCTAACCGACATGGTCGAGAACCGGCCGGGTCGTTTGGTGCGGACCTGGGAGAACGAGCCGTTTACGGTCTATGACGACAACGGCGGACAGATGAAGAAGGGGATCGCCGCCGCCCGGCTGCGGACCCATATCTTCGACGTTGCCCCCTACACGGGCCGGCACACCGTATCGACCGAACTCGTCATCAGGGATGTCCACCCATATAAGAAGGATCAGATCATGGGACACGTCGCCGATGACATGAGCCGTCTTTATACGAGCGTCCCCCAACCGCCGCTGATCGAGGCCATCAACAAGCTGCCGACGATTCAGGAATGGCTCGATCAGGATTGGATGAAGACGCCGGTGGAGCTTGTCGGCCGCCGGGCGAAGACGCTGAAGAAAGCCGAGCGCGAGGCGGGAGTGAAGGCGCTCGCCGAGTGGCAGGCCCAGCGAGCGGCATAGCGCCCTAGCCGCCAGTCTCTGCGATTCCCTTCACCATGCTTTTTAGCAGGTCACGTATCTCGGCAGCTTTCGGTTCATGGAAGTTGCCAAATTCCAAACCTTCGCCGTCGTCAATGTAGATTTTGACGTATCCTTCCGCGAGGGCGTTGACCGAAAGCTTCCGCTGTTGGGGACGGTTCCCCAGCGTGATTTTGTCGTTCCATCCGACCGGGGTCTCGCTCGGCGAGCCCGGCAGAGCGACTGAAATGGTGCCCTCCATTTGCCGCTGAACTTCCTCGAAAACGGGGCGCACGTTTTCCCTGATCCACTTCTCCGCAGTGGCCATCCCGAGATCACGTTCCTGCTTTCTCTGCGCGTCAGCGGTCGCCTTGTTCGCTGCGGCAGCTTCTTTAGCCGCCTTGCCGCTCTCGTAGGCCGCCTTGAAATCTTCTGTCATTGTAATGAGTACCCCTGATTAGGACTAATAGCCTAATATGGGGCCGTGCGACCGAGATGCCAGAGGACGTGCATGGGCCGTGCATCATGCACCGCATCGCGCTCAAGTGATTGATTTTATTCGCGTAAAACATTGCGCCGCACCCTTCACACGGGAGAGGTCCAAGGTTCGATCCCTTGTGCGCCCACCATTCACCTTCCTGAACCATAGTGGTTGCGGACGATCATCGACGCCGGGCGGCGCTCGTCACCCGTCCCATCAAAAATGTCGAAAACAACCCCATGCACAGTAGCCGGCGTCAGTCGGATCAATGGGTTACGCCTTTTCCGAATCGACTTGCTCCGTCGGGCAAAACACCGGCATGATGGCATCATCCGGAGAGCCGAAAATCTGCGGATTGTTCGACGAAGAGAAGAAACAGAAAACAGCGCTGCGATGGCCATGACTGACATACATAGCTGGTCAAGTATATGCATTGACGTCGGAAGAGCGGGCTATGACATCATAGAAGCCGCCGACGTAAAATTTACGGAGGCGGGTTTTGCTGACGAAAAAGCTCTAACCATTGCGCTGCTCGGGCGGACACTGTCCCATCTCAAAGGTGTAATTCTTCTACTTGAAGAACGAAGGATCGTCGAAGCGAGAGCACTGACTCGCTGTTGTGTCGAGAACGCGTTTTGGGTTGCCGGTCTGAGAGAGCAGGGCAACGAGTTTGCGGAAAAGATGCTGGCCGACGAAGCCAAGCGAAAAACGTCACAGACTCAGTATCTATTCGAAAATCATCCCGAACTCGATCCAGCCATACAGGTTCGGCTTCGAACTTGGTTGCAACAAAACGAGAATGCCAGACGCGGGAGAATGCTCAACCCAAAAGCTGTTTCTGAACTGAGCGATGATTTTGGACGCCTTTATTTGTTTTACTCCCAACTTTCATCCGATTCGGGACACCCCAGCATGACTGCTCTCAGCCGTTACGCAATACGGAGCGCTGATGGACAGTTCGATGGCATCGACATTGAGCCCGCCGTGAGCGACGAAGAAATCGATTCGACTTACCAGATAGTTTGCTCAACGGTTCTGACCACTCTGATGGGGTCAATCGAAATTCTGAAGAAGGGCGCAGAATTGCAAGGATTTGCAATTCTCGCCGCCACGCTGCGGGCACAAGCTGTAGCACAGCGCTTCTTAACTTTGGCAGGTGGGACGGCGGAAACAACTGGAACAGCCAGCTAAACCGCCCCGAGATAGCTGACCGCAGCCCCCGGATATAGCGAACGAACTTTTCCACATCTAGGCGGCCCGATCCGGCCGCCAGGCCGCGTAGAGACCGACGAGGGTCCCGATGGCGACCAGCCCTGCCGCCAGCAGCACCTGCAATTCCCCATCATCGGTGGCGCCTACGGACGACACAAGTCTGGTCACGACGACGAACAGAATGCCCACAGAGGCCGCTGCACCCACGCAAAGATGGGCGAGTTCTCGCGCCAGGTTCCGGCCGAGAAGTCCGAGTGCCGTGAAATACATCGCGCAAGCGTTGGGATGAACGAACAAAGCAACGCGCGCGTAAGGACCGTAGGCGTCGAAAAGGGACTCACATCGGCTCAGTGCCGCTTTTGAGGCAACCCGCTGCAAGAACGGTCTGAAAAAACGAGCCTGTCCGTAACTCAGAACGGCCCCCACGATGATGGCCAGCCACGCCACGATAAAAACGGAGACGTCCGCGGGCTTCGGATTGAGCGCCACGGACATCAAAATGAGGGCGGTTCCGGGAAAATAGCCAAAATACGGGAAGACCGACTCCAGGAGCACGCAGACGAACATGAAGACCGGAAACCACCATGAACCGGTCGCACCCTCGACGATGGCGTTCAAGTCGAAGAGGTTCGTCTTGTACAAGACGAGGTACATGCACATGGCCAATCCGGCCAGCGCGTAAAACGGCAACGCTCCCGACAGAAACCGTCTCATCCAACCATCGGGCTTTGTTGCGCGGACACAGCGGAGACCATCGATATCAGGACAAGACAACGGAAACGTATGGATCATGCTTTAGGCGAATGAGATTGCTCCTGTCGATAGCAATCCTCGCCTCGCCCTGCGCGCCCCTACCCAATCGACAAAATCTCGATCTCCTGCGCGCCTGAACCGATGACGTCGCCGACCGCCTTCCCCATCAGCGACTTCGCGACTGGGGCTACGAACGAGATCGACCCGGCCTTTGGATCGGCTTCGTCCTCGCCGACAATGCGGTAGGTTTGCACGCGGCCGTCGGCACGGCTGAAGGTCACTGTGCTGCCGAAGGCGACTGTGTCGGTCGCCTCCGAATTCGGAATAACCTGCGCCGTGCGCAGCCGTTCAGCCAAATAGCGCGCGTCGCGCAAAGGCACCGCCGACTGCCGACGCTTCTCGTTGACGTCCTCGATGGCTTGCGCGGCCTCATAGGCTTCGCGCGCTTCCTGAAGCTGCGTCTGCAAGGCCTGGAGGCCTGCTTCCGTCACGAAGTTTGGATGCGGCGAGATCGGGCGATCCGGCAACAGCGTCTCGGACGCGGTTTCGGCGCTCTCTTCCTTGGTAAAGGCAACGCTCAATTCGAAAATCCTGTCGAACTGTTTCGGGTGACCGCTGCGCCTCCCCGCCGCGATTCACCAACGGGAATCGCGCCGGGCCAACGCCGGTGATTTGACCCCGGATTATATCTCAAGTTCGACGAAACGACGGAGCTTGAAGACGAGATCCGGCATGGCCTGGCGGAACCGTGTTGCATTCTGGAACGTGGTCGAGAACGGCGCGAAGGTGATCATGGCGTTCCAATGCCGGTAGCCGTAGACCGTGACCGAGGCGCCGGTCGCCGGAAAATCCTCGATCTTGCGCAACTCTCCGAGCACGAGCTCGGCGATCGCCTCCGCAGGCAACAATCGCTTGCCATCCGGCGTCGTGGCAATTTTCACCGGTTGCTCGACCGGCGTTACAGCGGCCGGCGCGACGTTGGACGCATCTTCGTGCTTGATCGATGGCGCTTCCGGGATGGACGCCTCAACCGCCTCGAATCCGTTCGTCGGCGCTATTGGTGGAACTTCAGCGGGCGGCGGCGATGCAATGCTGTCTGCGCGCTTGTTGCCTCCAAGGATGCTGCTGATCATCGCCACAAGGCCAGCATCCTTCACGTCATCACTCATTAATCCCCCCGGGGCTTTGGCCTACTCTAGCACCGCTCTTGCAGACCGCCACAAGGGATGTGTGGTCGGGCCCGCTGGCCAGGGCAATCGCATTTGTGGAAAGGCGTGGCTGGAAGCTCGCCTGCGGCCATCCTTCGAGACGCCCGCCTACGGCGGGCCCTCAGGATGAGGTTGCGGTTCGCGGCGAGATATCAAACCCTCATGGTGAGGAGCCCGCGATAGGCGGGCGTCTCGAACCATGCAGGCCGAGCACGTTCGGCAGCTTCTCAACCCTATGCGATAGCCCCCTGGCCAGGGCCGCCTCTCGATGGCACCGGCGGCACAACGGGCTGATCACGTCGCGCCGCCCTGCGATCCGTCAATCCGTCACTGCTTATCGAACGGGATATATTGCTGGTACTGCTTGGGCACCGAGCTGCGGTACCGTGCCGGAACGGTGCCGGTATCGACTGAATGATCGATCTCCTGCTGCCGGGTCATCTTCTTCTTTGCTGGCTTCTTCGACGTGCTCTTCTTCGGATTAGGTGACGGAGTGGAGCTGGTCGCGCCCGGCGCAGGCGTCGTCGCAGCCGGCGCAGTGGTTGTCGCTGCAGGCGCCGTGGTTCCGCCGGCGGCTGGCGCAGTCTGGGCCAGCGCGAGCGGTGTATGCATGATAAGCGCCAGCGCTGCTGTCATAGCCAGCAAGTATGACCTTTGCATCAGAACCTCCAAAATTTCCTGATCCGAATGAGACGAAGCGTAGGCCTCCCGGATCGACGCGTGCAAGTCTGCCCACGATAGGGCGGAGCCCAGCGGCGAACTGTGGCCGAGATCACATCGCCGGCCACGGGCTGCGTCATGATGAGCCTCATCGCGAACGCAACGCACCGCGCCGACCCAAGACAGATCGAACTCCTCCGAGCGTCAGTTCTCGGAACACCAAGGCTCGGTTGAGATTCCCATCCACTCGTTCGCGAAGGAGATTGAAATGCGTCGCACCATTCTCACGCTCGCATCATTCTCAGCCCTGATCGCCGCGACATTCCCGGCGGCTCAGGCCCATGCGGAAAATGACAGATACTGCCTGCAAGGCCGTATCTGGGGCTATCCCGGCAACTGCCAGTTCGCGAGCTATCAGCAGTGCCTCGCCACCGCCTCCGGCACGTCGGCCTATTGCGGCATCAATCCGCGCTACGCGTTCTCGCAGCAGCGCAACTACTGACGACGCGGCGGCGTGCGCGCATGACGGCGGGCCGCCACAATTTTTACGTGAAGACGATCCGCTTCACCGACGGCCCGGCGAATCGACGCCCTCAAAATCGCTTGCGCCTGTCGATGACGAGAATGTTATCCGTCGTCGCTCCGCGAAAAATTTGCAAAGCGCGGCCGCAGCTTGTTGGCAACGCTCCCTACCGGAACACGTCGGAGCCGAGCGCTGTGTGAAGCAACGGCTTGTGGCGTCGCATCGCCAGATCTAGCCTAAAATGCATACCCTGTTTCGATCAACCTTAGCTCTATTCGTTCCGTCGTAGCTTTTCAGGGAGATGTTTTCAATGAGCAGCCGCCACAGCATTGTTCCGCGCGGTCTGAACGCAACACGTTCGCCGCTTTCGCAAGGCCGCTTCGGCCGCATGTTCCGCAACGTCACACCGGCGAAATTCGGCCCGACCGACGCCGACAACATCGCAAACCTTTCGGCGCTGGCCGACAAGATGGTCGCCAGCTTCGATCCCCCGAAGGACGGACCGGACGCGGAAGAGAGCGGTATCCCCGCGCTCTACACTTACTTCGGCCAGTTCATCGACCACGACATCACCTTCGATCCGATGAGTTCGCTGACCAAGCAGCAGGATCCTGACGGGCTCGTCGACTTCCGCACACCGGCGCTCGACCTGGACAACCTCTACGGCCGCGGTCCGAACGACCAGCCCTACATGTATGACGGCATCAAGCTCCTGCTCGGCGAGACAGTGAACGGCACCGGCGTGTCCGATGCCAGCGACCTGCCACGCTTCAAGGGCCGCGCGCTGATCGGCGATCCCCGCAACGACGAGAACAGCATCGTCTCGCAGTTCCAGGCCTTGATGCTGCGCTTTCACAACCGCATGGTTGACGACAATGACAGCCTGTCGTTCGAAGACGTGCAGCAGCGCGTCCGCTTCCATTATCAATACGTCGTGCTGAACGACTTCCTTCCGCGCATCGTCCACGCCAGCGTACTCGACGAGCTGAGGACCGCGGGCCGCTACGATCGCAGCAAGCTCGCCTTCTATCACTGGAAGACTTTTCCGTTCATGCCGGTCGAGTTCTCGGTCGCGGCCTATCGGCTCGGGCACTCCATGATTCGCCCCGGCTATCGACTGAACGATGCAGCCAACATGCTGTTGCAGATATTCCCCGACCCCAACAACCCTGACAAAAATGCGCTGACCGGTTTCCGCGCGATAGGCCCGGGGCGCGCCATCGACTGGGGCCGCTTCATCGATCTCGACACGCGGGCCTATGGTGTCGAGGACGACGATACCAATGCCGACAACAAGAAGCGGCTTCAGTTCGCCTATCGCATCGACACCGCGCTGGTCGACCCGCTGCGCAAACTGCCGCCGGAAGTCGCGTCCAATCCATCATCGCTGGCGCTGCGCAATCTCGAGCGCGGCTGGCGGCTCGGCCTGCCGTCCGGCCAGGCCGTCGCCAGGGCAATGCATCTGACGCCGCTGACGGACGACCAGATCGTGATCGGCAAGGCCGTCGATGAGCCCGGCACGGGTGATCCGCAGACCAAGATCGCGACCATCGCGAACGGCGCGTTTGCCGACAATTGCCCGCTTTGGGCCTACATCCTGGCGGAGGCGCGGCAATTCCAGACCCCCGTCACGATCCCGGCTACCGGCGCGCCTGGCCCCATCAACACGCCGCAGCTCGGGCCGGTCGGCGGTCGCATCGTGGCCGAGGTTTTCCTGGGCATGATGTTCGGCGACGCATCCTCCGTGCTGTCCCTCGACCCGAATTGGGCGCCGGTGACGGGCTCCGGCTTCGCGCTGAAGGACCTCGTAGCCTACGCGCTCGGACAGGGCGATCCCCTGCACTAAGCTTGCGACGGTCGATGACGCAAAGGCCGCCCGCCATGCGGGCGGTCTTGTTGCCGTGAGGCACCTCAATGAGCAGCCTTGAGGCCGACCTCCTCCAGTCGCGCCGCGAACCAGAGCGATAGCGGCTGATCGACAATACCGCCGGCATAGACTTCCGACGCGGTCACATTGTGCTGGTCCAGCACCAGCAGCACGCCGATCCAATAGGCAAACCAGATATCCGCATCGGTCATCGCCATCAGCTTGTGCTGGTCGTGCTCGAGCGAGGTGTGATTGCTTGCCTTGCGGATCTCGACGGCGAGCAGGTTCTTCGGGATCTCGCGCTGATGCACGACGACATCCGGATAGATCGACTTTCCCAGATGATCGTCGGTCGAGATGATGGAGCCGTGCGGCAGAAGCAGCGTGCGCTCGCCGAGCCGGTCGTAATTGCAGTCGACCGACCAGCCCGGGAACTGCCGCTCGAGATAGGCAGCGAAGCGGTGGGTCACCGCCCGCTCGCCGATGTCGTTCTCGAACAGGAATCCTTCGTGGGCGTATAAGTCCTGGAGCGCCGCGATCACCTTGTTCAGCTCGGTCTGCATCGTGCCCCCCGGCCTTCGGCGCCCTGTAGACTGCTCCCCTACATCTGGACTTCGATCAATCGCGGCCCCGGCTCGGCGACGGCTTCGGCCAGCGCCTTGTTGAACTCGTCGGCGTTGGTGACGGCGCGGCCGGGCACGCCCATGCCTTTGGCCAGCGCGACGAAATCGAGCGTCGGCCGGTCGAGGCGCAGCATGTCGTTGGCGCGCTGGCCGGGCTCGCCGGCGCCGACATTGTCGAACTCGCCGCGCAGGATCTGGTAGATGCGGTTGGCGAACACGATGGTGACGATGTTGAGGTTCTCGCGGGCCTGCGTCCACAGCGACTGGATCGTGTACATCGCGCTGCCGTCGCCGACCATGCAGATCACTTTGCGGTCCGGACAGGCGATCGCGGCGCCGATCGAGAGCGGCGTGGAGAAGCCGATCGAGCCGCCCATGTTCTGGAGCCAGTCGTGCGGGGCGGCTGCCGCCGTCGGCGGGAAGAAGCCGCGGCCGGTGGTCAGGGATTCGTCGACCAGGATCGCATTCTCCGGGATCGCGCACGCGATCGCCTGCGCGATCGAGGCGAAGGTCAGCGCGCCGGTCGGCTTGACCAGCTCCTGCAAGGCCTGCGGCTTGACGTCCTTCGCGCTTGCCTTGACCGCGCCGGCGAGTGCATCCAGCGCCGCGACCGAGTTCTCGCCCCAGGAGGTCATGCGATGCACCTCGCAGCCCTCGGGCTTGAGCATGCTCGGCCTGTTCGGATAGGCGAAGAACGCCACGGGATCGTCGGACTCGACCAGCACGATATGGCGAAACTTCGCCAGCATCGGCAGCGCGTTCTCGATCACGTAGTGGATGCGGTCGATCGAGTAGCGGCCGCGGCCGCGCGCCATCTTGGGACGGAAGGTCGGGCCCATCACGGTGCAGCCGGTCTTGTTCGCGATGCGCTCGGCCAGCGCCAGACCCTGCTCGCTCAGCGCGCTGCCGGTCATCAGCAGCAGCGTGCCTTCGCCGTCACCGTGCAAAATCCTGGCGGCCTGCTCGACCGCCTGCGGCGAATAGCTGGCGCGCTGCTGCTCGGCCGGCACCTCGGCAATGCCGTCGGCCTCGTTCCAGGCGGTGTCGGCGGGCAGGATCAGGGTCGCGATCTGCGGCGGGGCGCTCCTGGCGGCGGCAATCGCCGCAGCGCCGTCGGCGGCAACCGATTTGGCATCCGGCGAGGTGCGGACCCAGGACGACATCGGACGGGCAAGGCCCTCGATGTCCGAGGTCAGCGGCGCGTTGTAGCCGATGTGGTAGACCGCATGCTGGCCGACGATGTTGACGATGCCCGAGTTCGCCTTCTTGGCGTTGTGCAGGTTGGCAAGGCCATTGGCGAGGCCGGGGCCGAGATGCAGCAGGGTCGAGGCCGGCGTGCCCTTCATGCGGAAATAGCCATCGGCGGCACCGGTCACCACGCCTTCGAACAGGCCGAGCACACAGCGCATGCCCGGCACGCGGTCGAGCGCTGCGACAAAATGCATCTCGGAGGTGCCCGGATTGGTGAAGCAGACATCGACCCCACCCTTGACCATCGTCCGCACCAGGCTTTCGGCACCGTTCATTCTTCAGCTCCTGCAACCGGCAATGTCCAGATATCCGTCCGATCAATCATTGTTCGCAGCCTTCGTCAAAGCAAGAGCCGGCATTGCGGCCCTGCCCCGCACGACAATGCGCCGGTTTGGCTAACGCTTTTCGGCAGATTGGCATGGTTGCCGATTTGGTAACGCCAATCGCAGGGGATGACGGCGCTCACGGCGCCGTGGCTTGCGGAATGCCTGCAAATATGGCCTCTGGCTTTCGTTGAAGCGATTTTTGTTGGGGGGAAACAATGATCCGGTTTTTTGCCGCGCCGATTGCCGCCATCGCACTGCTGTCGGCCACGGCGGCCGGCGCCCTCGCCGAGGAGTTCGACTCGCGCGACATCATGGGCGGCGGCCCGAACTTCTTCCGCTCCGGCGCCAACCCGATCCCCCGCTCCACCGTGATGTATAACGGCAATTACGCGCCCGGCACGGTCGTGGTGAACACCAGGGAGCGCCGCCTTTATCTGGTGCTCCAGAACGGCCAGGCGCTGCGCTATGGCATCGGCGTCGGCCGCGACGGCTTCCGCTGGGGCGGGGTCCACAAGATCACCGCCAAGAAGGAATGGCCGGACTGGACGCCGCCGTCACAGATGCTGGCGCGCCGGCCGGACCTGCCGCGTCACATGAAGGGCGGCATCGAGAATCCGCTCGGCGCGCGCGCCATATATCTGGGCTCGACGCTCTACCGCATCCACGGCTCCAACGAGCCGGAGACGATTGGCCAGGCGGTGTCCTCGGGCTGCTTCCGCATGACCAATGACGACGTCACCGACCTCTACGGCCGCGTCTCGGTGGGCACCACCGTGGTCGTGCTCGACAACTAGAGCGTTTTCGAGCGAAGTGGATTCCGGTTCGCGTGAAGAAAACGCGTCCGAACAAGAATCTGGAGCCCCGTTCCATCGGAACGGAAATGGCTCTAGACCCGGCGACTGCGGCGGGAACCCGCAGGGCGCGTGAATTTGCGGTCTTGTGCGTCGCTTCCGAATGCGGCAGCGTCGGAGAGCAATGAGCGCATTCTCCCCGCCCTCGTCCGGCTTTCGCATCGTCCTGCTGGCGTTCGTAGCGCTCACCTGCGTGCCTGACATCGCGACCATGGCTGCCGCCGGCGAATTGCCGGCGGTCGCTTCGCGCCAGCGCTCCGAGAAAAAGAGCTTCACCGACGGCGAGATCGTCGAAGGCTTTCTGAAGACTGCGTTCGGCGCCGAATATCACCTCGCCGGTCGTGTCGACCGCATCCGCAAGTTCGACGGACCGGTGCGGGTGTTCGCCGAAAGCGACCGCGCCGATCGCAAGACGCAACTCGCAAGAGTCGTGGCCGACATCGGCACGCGCGTGCAGCATCTCGACATCGCCATGACCACCGCCAGCGAGGCCGCGAATGTGCGGGTGAAGCTGGTGCGCGACCGCGATCTCTACCGCACCATCGCAAGCTTCTACGGCGCCGAGAAGGCGCGCGAGATCCGCACCTCGCTCGATCCGCAATGCCTGTCCGGCTTCCGCAAGAACGACAATTTCGAGATCGAGCACTCCGACGTCATCCTCACGGTCGATAACGGCGATTTCACCTTCCTCGATTGCGCCTATGAGGAGCTGCTGCAATCGCTCGGTCCGATCAACGACACCGCGAGCGTGCCGTGGACGATGTTCAACGACAACGTCTCGATGGGCTATTTCGACGTCTACGACCAATACATCCTCAATCTGCTCTACGACCCCCGCATCAAGCCCGGCATGACCGTGGAGGAGGTCAGGGCGGTGCTGCCCGACGTGCTCGCCGACGTGCGCGCCTTTGTGAAGCGCGTGAACAATCTGGCGGAGTAGCGGCGCCGTCATTGCGAGCGCAGCGAAGCAATCCAGAATCCCTCCGCGGGCAAGACTCTGGATTGCTTCGCTGCGCTCGCAATGACGGAGCACGGTACACCGCCAGCGATCGGCGGCATCGGAACGTTTCGCATGATGAAGAAATCAGTAGGATGGGTAGAGCGCAGCGAAACCCATCGCACTCTCTCCGCAGTGAGGACATGATGGGTTTCGCTCCGCTCTACCCATCCTACGAACTACGGACTGACCGCCCTATTGCACGAGATCGGCAACGGTGGTTGCGGCCTTGAGGCCCGTGCCGGTGAGGACCGCCACCGTGGTCTCGTTCGCCTTGATGGCCCCAGCGCCAGCGAGTTTGTCCAGCGCGGCGGCCGCGCTGGCGCTGGTCGGCTCGGCGAACAGGCCCTGACGCGCGAGACGGCGCAGGGCAGCAACGATCTCGTCCTCGGTCAGCGCCACGGTGCCGCCGCCACTCTCGCGCAACGCGCCGATGATCTCGCGCAGGCGCAGGGGATTTTTGATGGCGGTGCCCTCGGCGATGGTCCTGTTGACCTCGCGCGGCACCGGCGTATCCACGCCAGCCTGAAAACTCGCATCGATCGGCGAGCAATTCAGTGGCTGCGCAGCGAACAGGCGCGGCAGCTTCGCGATCTGGCCGGCCTTGAGCAACTCGCGGAAGCCGAAGGCGCAACCGAGCAGGCTGCTGCCGGCGCCGACGGGGACGATGACATTGTCCGGCGCGCGGAAGCCAAGATCCTCCCAGATCTCATAGGCGAGCGACTTGGTGCCTTCGAGGAAGAACGGCTGCCAGTTGTGGCTGGCATAGAAGGTCTGATGCGACTGGCGGATGGCCTCGGCCTCCGACTCCTCGCGCGGGCCCTCGACGAGCTGCACCGCGGCGCCATAGGCACGCACCTGCGCGATCTTGGCCGGCGACGTCGACGCAGGCGCCAGGATCTTCACGCGCATGCCGCCGGCGGCACCGAGCCCCGCCATCGACGAGCCGCCATTGCCGGAGCTGTCCTCCAGAATGGCGTCAACGCCGACCTGCCGCAGGAAGGACAGCATCACGGAGGAGCCCCTGTCCTTGAAGCTGCCGGTCGGGTTGAACCATTCGAGCTTGAACAACGGCCGCAGGTCGCCCCAATCCTGCGCGACCAATGGCGTGCAGCCTTCGCCGAGCGTGATCGGCTTTGCGATCTCGACCGGCAGCGCCGCCCTGTAGCGCCAGAGCGATCGCGTGCGAGGCTCGATCTCCTCGCGCGACATCCCTGCCCCCGGCGTCACCAGAAGCGGCGTGCGCTCGTCCGAGCACCAGCGCGGCTGGTCCAGCGGATAGAGCTTTCCGTTGCGGGGATCGATGTAGCTGGCGGCGGGCATGGCGTTCTCCGGGACAGAGCCGATCGGGTCGTCGATATGTCTGAATGTGCAGGTTTTATCCAGTCACCTGTTGGGAGGGGTGGACGGCCGATTTGTGCAAGCTGACCATCCCTTTCTTGACCGCATCACCGTCGCAGCGAACGACCTTGCCGAAGGCATCCCTATGTCGAGCTGGACGATCCGCGCATTAGCTTCAGCCGTGGTGCCGAGCCTTCGTTGTTTCGCCCGGTGATCCGGATGCCCCGGGGGGCGACCGGCAATTGATCTAGAGGCGCGGCCGGGCCCCTTAAAAAACACGAATAATTCCATATATATAGTCCGTCGCTCCTTCGGGAACCGCAGTCCAGAGCGGCGCTTTTGCGCCATTCAGGACGGGCACGCCGATACCTATATGAACGGCATCGGCAACGGCCTTGTCGCGCGACGCATTAACTTGTCTGTCGTGGCTGGCCGCTACAATATGTTGGATTGAGCTTGCGTCGCCGATGTTCCTCAACCGGCTACGCGACCGAGCCAGGCCCGTCCGAGCGGCGGGCCGTTGGCTTTTTGGGAGTTTGGTCATGAGCCGCGCGAACCGTACCGACCACATCCGCCTCACCTCCCATCCGGAGCCGGGCAGGAAGGCCGCCTTTCCGATCCACTGGGGCGCCGCGGACGCTCGCTCCCGCGGTCCGGTCATCGGCACGGTATCGCGCGCGCAGGATCGCAACGTGATCGGCAGCCATGGCGGATCCTACGCGATGTACCGGGCGCTCGCCGTCTCAGCCGGCGCGCTCGATCCGATCCGGCGCCCCGACCTCACCAACACCTTCCCGGCGGCGACCATCGGGCCGTTTCCGCAGTGGAGCGATCCCGCCAAGATCGTCGCGCTCGATCCCTGGGGGCATCTCGTCGCCGAAAATTTCCGCCAGGAGATCGCCGAGGGCGCCGACATCAGGCCGAGCATCGCGGTGACGCGCGCGCGGCTGGACCTGCCGGAGATCCGCGAGGCGCTAGCAGCAAAACGCCTGCGTGCCGACGGCGAGGTCGTGCACGCCAACGGCAGTGTGTCGGTCGTGAAGATCGCGATCGATCCGGTCTGGCACCTGCCTGGTCTCGCGCATCGCTTCGGCACCAACGAGACCGAGCTGCGGCGCACGCTGTTCGAGCAGACCGCCGGCATGTTCCCCGAACTCGTGACGCGGCCGGACATGAAGGTGTTTCTGCCCCCGATCGGCGGTACCACCGTCTACATGTTCGGCGACGTCACCAAGCTGCCGGACCACCGCACCAAGATCACCTGCCGCGTGCATGACGAATGCAACGGCTCCGACGTGTTCGGCTCCGACATCTGCACCTGCCGGCCCTACCTGATCCACGGCATCGAGGAATCCGCGCGCGGCGCGCAGGATGGCGGGCTCGGGCTCGTCGTCTACAACCGCAAGGAAGGACGCGCGCTCGGCGAGGTCACGAAATTCCTGGTCTACAATGCGCGCAAGCGCCAGGAGGATGGTGACGCGGCCGCGGCCTATTTCGAGCGCACCGAATGTGTCGCAGGCGTCCAGGATGCTCGCTTCCAGCAATTGATGCCGGATACGATCCACTGGCTCGGCCTGAAGCGCATCGACCGCTTCCTGTCGATGAGCGACATGAAATATGACGCGCTCACCTCGCAAGGCATCGACATCGTCGAGCGCGTGCCGATCCCACCGGAGCTGATCCCGGCCGACGCCTATGTCGAGATCGCCGCGAAGAAGGCCGCCGGCTATTACTCGACCGACATTGCGCCGGAAGAGGACGTGAACGGCGTGGTCGGGCGCTCGCTGGAAAAATACTGATCACGCGATGGCGGACGCTTTGGAACTGCAGGCACGTTCGCTGCTCACCGCAAAGGCGGTTCGCGCGCGCGCCGGGCAGATGCTCGAGCTCGGCCTCGCCGGTGCCTTGAGTCACTTCACGATCGATCTCGACCGCATGGACGGTATTGCGGAGGCCGTGCTCGGGGTGACGCGCAAGGCCTATCCGACGCTGGACATTCCCTTTCACGCGCGGTGGCGGCACTTCGTGCTCGGCGGCGTCGATCGCTGGGCGCGGCTTGCCGACGCTGCAACGTGGCCCGACCGCGCGGCGCGGGCGCGCGCGGAGTTCGACCTCGCCATCGTCAGCGTGCTGCTCGATGCCGGCGCAGGCGCGACGTGGCGATACCGCGACACGGTGGCGGGGCAAGACATCGGCCGATCCGAGGGCCTCGCGATCGCAAGCCTCGACATGTTCGCAAGCGGCCTCTTTGCGCGCGATGCCCGTACGCCGTTCAGGGTCGATGCGGACGTGCTCGCGCAATTGCCCCTCGCCGCGCTCACATCCGCCTTCCAGGTGACGAATGCAAATCCGCTGCTCGGCCTTGAGGGGCGCACGGATCTGTTACAGCGCCTGGGCCGGCTGGTGGCGGAGCGTGTGGAGGTCTTCGGCTTGCAAGATACGCCGCGGCCGGGCGGCTTGTTCGATCACATCGCGGCGCAGGCGACGGACGGGGCCATCGCGGCGCCCGCCATTCTCTCCGCGGTGTTGAACCAGCTCGGGCCGATCTGGCCGTCGCGACTCGCGCTTGCCGGAATTCCGCTCGGCGATTGCTGGCGCCATCCGGCCATCGAGACGGACGGCGCAACCACGGGCCTCGTTCCCCTGCACAAGCTGTCGCAATGGCTGAGCTACTCGCTGATCGAACCGCTGCAGCGCGCCGGGTTTGAGGTCACCGACATCGACGGGCTGACCGGGCTAGCCGAATACCGCAACGGCGGCCTGTTCGTCGATCATGAGGTGCTGCGCCTGCGCGACGCCGGCGATGCCGAGCGCGCGCATGCGGTGGACTCGCTGCTCGTCGTCGAGTGGCGCGCGCTGACTGTGGCGCTGCTCGATCTTTTGGCAGATCGCATCCGCGCCAGGCTCGGCCGCCCCCCGGAGTCGTTGCCGCTCGCCAGCATCCTGGAAGGCGGCACCTGGGCAGCGGGCCGGGCCATCGCCTTCGCGCGCCGCCCCGACGGCGCGCCGCCGCTCAAGGTGATCAGCGACGGCACGGTTTTCTAGTAACCCTCTCCCCTTGTCTTGTGGGAGGGGGTGGCTTCGCGAAAGCGAAGCCGGGTGAGGGGCCTGTCTCCGCGGGCGTCTCTCTCATTGGAGTTCGCGGACAGTACCCCTTATCCGGCGCGCTCAGGAACGCAATTGCGCTCCAAAGCGCGCCACCTTCTTCCACAAGGGGAGAAGGAAGAAAGCGCCAGCTCGTCGCGATTCAACCAGAGTGC
Source organism: Bradyrhizobium sp. AS23.2 (assembly GCF_001908185.1). GTDB lineage: Bacteria > Pseudomonadota > Alphaproteobacteria > Rhizobiales > Xanthobacteraceae > Bradyrhizobium. The sequence continues at coordinate 35,927 of NZ_LGHM01000018.1, read as the reverse complement.
ATTTCGTCAGGAGCGTTACATGGAAGGCGTCACGATCGTCGATCATCCACTGGTGCAGCACAAGCTGACCCTGGTACGGGACAAATCCATCTCGACGAAATCGTTCCGGGAGCTGATCAAGGAGATCGGCATGCTGCTGTGCTACGAGGTGACGCGCGACCTGCCGCTCACCGACGTCGTGGTCGACACGCCGCTGGCGCGGATGCACTCGGCCAAGATCGCCGGCAAGAAGCTGGTGTTCGTGCCGATGCTGCGCGCCGGCACGACCTTCGTCGACGGCATGATGGATCTGGTGCCGACCGCGCGCGTCGCGCATATCGGGCTCTATCGCGAGCCACACAGTTTTACGGCGGTCGAGTATTTCTTCAAATCGCCGTCCGATCTCAGCGAGCGCCTCGCGATCGTCGTGACGTCGGTGGTCGCGACCGCCAACACGGCCGTCGCCGCGATCGACCGGCTGAAGGAGCGCGGTGCCAAGGATATTCGGCTCGCCTGCCTGATCGCTGCGCCCGAGGGACTCGAGCGGCTGCGCGGATTACACCCGGACGTGCCGATCTGGACGGCGGCGGTGGACGAAGGGCTCGACGAGAACGGCTTTATTCTGCCGGGCCTCGGCGACGCCGGCGATCGCGCTTACGGGACGCGATAGGCGGCAAGCTCAAATCTTCCCGCTGCCGCAAACCCCCTTCAGCGCCTCCCACTCCTTATCCGTCAACAGCGGCGGACCGCTTGCGGGGCGGTCTTCCCTCGTCATGCGGGCAAGGCGATCCTCGGTCAGCGGGTGGCTGGCGAGGATCGTCGTGAAACCAGAGCCGCCTTCCTTGCCGGTGATGCGAAACATCAGTTCGGCTGCGGGCTTGGGCGAGCGGCCGAGCGCGTGCATGATCTCGATCGCGAAGGTATCGGCATTGGTCTCGGCCTCGCGCGAATAGGAGGCTTCGACCACGCTGCGCGAGGCGAAGATCACGGCGCTCGAGCCGGTGACGTCGCCGAACAACAGGCCGATCAGGAACGAGGTGCCGCCGTTGTAGATCAGGCCGCGCATGTTGTCGTGATGCTTGAGATGGCCGAGCTCGTGGGCGAGGACACCGGCGAGCTCGTCGGGGTTTTCGGCCTTGTCGAGCAGGCCCTTCAACACGAACACCTTGCCGCCTGGCAGCGCAAACGCGTTCGGCACCGAGGTCGGCAGCACGCCCGCCGTCATGGAATCGTCGTCGAGGCCCGCGGCATCGCGCAGGCGATTGACGAGTTTCGTGAACGCGGCCTTGCCCGCGGGGTCTTCGCACACGCCGCGGCCGAAGATGGTTTTCATCTGGACTTCGGCGGCATCGCCGATGCGTCGTTCGACCGGCTTCGGCACCAGCGGCGCGAGACGGTCGGCGGCGAGCGGCACGCCGAACAACACGACGCAGAGGATGGAGACGGCGGCGGCCACCGACCAGCCGACGATCTTGGCAATCCCGCGGCGTGTGGTCTGGTGCTCGTCGAGGCGCGTGCAGCGGGCGGTCACCTCAGCGGCCAGCGCAGTGTCGCGGATTTCGAGCCGCGCCAGTGGCGGCGCGGTTGTGCAGGCAAGACGCAGGATGCCAGCAGGACTGTCGGCCCGGCGGATGTCGGCATAGGCCCAGCGAACGGGCGTTCCACCCTCTTCGAGGATCTCGAGCGCATCACCGAGCGTCAGCGTCACCTGCCGCCTGCGGCTCGACACGCCGTCGAAGAAGATCGTCGGCTTGGCGGACTGCGCTAAGGCCTCAGCGGACACGTCACTCACAGCTCAGAATCCCGCAACATCGAGCCCATCGGCGAAGCCTTCGCCGAGCGCACTGGCGAGCTCACCGCTGCCGCGCACGTCCGCGGCGGCTGCGATGTCATGCACCTCGACGGTTTCCAGCACCTTGGCCCACAGATCGCGCTGGAGATAGACCCGCATGACGATGTTAAGCGCGAGAGCAAGCGCGAAGTAACCGATAACCAACATGCAGAGAAGCGGAACGCTCCGCACGATCGCGTCGGGTCCAGCGATTGACACGCCGGCCGAAGCGACCAGTCCGGCCGCACCCGCGACGTAAAGCCCGAACAGAACGCTCAGCAGCATCCACCAGCCGACCACTTTCCAGTAGATTCCGTAGAACGCGTTGTGCGGCAAATCCGAGGACAGGCTCACGCCGCCGATGCGGATGCCGTCGAGCCACCAGCGCCATTCGCGTGCCTTGAACTCGGCATAGAAGAACGGCGCGAGCGGGAAGATCACGAGCGCCATCGGGCTCAGGAGCCACAGCCACCAGCCGCGCTTGAAGAACGCCCAGCCGTCGCCTTCGAAGTCGCCACGCAGATCTCCGTAATGGGTATGCTGCATCTTGTAGCGTTCGAGCGAAGCCGCGCGCCAGGGCAGCGCCAGGCCAAGGGTCAGGAACACCAGCAGGCCCCAGAGCATGGCGCGGAGCGAATAGGCCCAGCCCGATCCATCCATCCAGAAGCGCACGCCGCGCCAGACCGTGCGGGTCAGACGATAGCGTCGCGCGCGAAAAATCGCGAACTGGCCGAAGGCGTAGAAGCTGATGAAGAGCGGCGTCGAGGCAAAGCCCTGCCAGCGCTCGAACTCGATACCGACGAGGAAATAGGCGAGATAGATCGGCACCAGGATCGCGAGCGCGAACAGGAAGCCGATCAGGAGCTCCTTGCCGCGGCCGGTGTATTCGGCGGCATCGCCGTCGATCGCGGTGTGCGACCACAAATGACGGCGGATGTCGGTGACGAGCCAGAACCGGTAGAAGCCGAAGGTCACGAGCTCGAGCAGGGCGCCCTTGGTGACCATTTTGCGGAATTCGGAGCGGTTGCCCGTGAAATCGACCCGCGTGGGCGGCAGCGGCGGCGGGACCGGTTGGGGCGGCCCGACGGGGGCCCATTGCAAGTCGTTCACGGCGGCAACCTCGGGGTGCTGGCCTGTTGCGATCAAACTATAGATCAGAGGTTAGTCGATCCCCAAGATGGCCGGGTTCGATTTACCCCGATTCCGGTCGATTTCCTGCGCGACTCCCCACCAAACGACGTGCGCAGGATCACGTTGGTACACGAGCGTGACGGCCGTCCGGCACTCTCGCGAAGGTTGGATGTGGCAAAACTCTCCCTTGCCCCGACGCAGATAACAGGCTGTAATTGCAAATCAAATACCGCAGCGCAGAATTCAACGAGAACGCGCGGTTCACACCAGGGAGAACGGTCATGCATGGGACCATCGAGAGCGCGGAAAGGCTCGACACCTTGCGCGCGCGCGCATCGTCACTGCCGCTGGAGCAATTCGATCCGGGCGATCCCGAATTGTTCAGGACCGATACGTTCTGGCCCTATTTCGATCGCCTGCGCCGCGAAGATCCCGTGCATTACTGCAAGGACTCGATGTTCGGGCCGTACTGGTCGGTGACGCGGTACAACGACATCATGGAGATCGAGACCAACCATTCGGTGTTCTCCTCGGCCTCCTCGCTCGGCGGCATCACGATCCGCGACATCGATCCGGATCTGCGCCGCGAGAGCTTCATCTCGATGGACCCGCCGCGCCACGCCGCGCAGCGCAAGACCGTGGCGCCGATGTTCACGCCGACACATCTGGACAATCTCGCACTCAACATCCGCAAGCGGTCGGCCGAGTGCCTCGACAATTTGCCGCGCGGCGAGGTGTTCGACTGGGTCGACCGCGTCTCGATCGAGCTCACCACGCAGATGCTCGCGGTGCTGTTCGATTTCCCCTGGGAGGACCGCCGCAAGCTGACGCGCTGGTCGGATATCGCGACCACCATTCCCGGGCCCGACGGCCTCGTCGCCACCGAGGACGAACGGATGGCCGAGCTCGCGGAATGCGCGGCCTACTTTTCGCGGCTGTGGAAGGAGCGCACCGAGCAGCCGCCGAAGAGCGACCTGCTCTCCATGATGGCGCATGGCGCTGCGACGCGCGACATGGATGCAAAGAACTTCCTCGGCAATCTCATCCTTTTGATCGTCGGCGGCAATGACACCACCCGCAACACCATGTCAGGCTCGATCTACGCGCTGAGCCAGCATCCGGATCAATATCGCAAGCTGCGCGAAAACCCCGCGCTGCTCGACAGCTTCGTGCCGGAAGTGATCCGCTGGCAGACGCCGCTGGCACATATGCGGCGCACGGCGCTGTCCGACTTCGAGTTCCGGGGCAAGCAGATCAAGAAAGGTGACAAGGTCGTGATGTGGTACGTCTCGGGCAATCGCGACGAGGAGGCGATCGAGCAGCCGTACGATTTCATCATCGACCGCGCCCGCCCGCGCACGCACCTCTCCTTCGGCTTCGGCATCCACCGCTGCGTCGGCTTGCGGCTTGCCGAACTCCAGCTCAAGATTATCTGGGAAGAGATCCTGAAGCGATTCGACCAGATCGACGTGGTCGGCGAGCCCAAGCGGGTCTATTCGAGCTTCGTAAAGGGTTTGGAAACGCTGCCGGTCAAGATTGTGGCGTGAAACGACTTCCTCTCCCCGCTTGCGGGGAGAGGGTTGGGGTGAGGGGGGGGTCTCCACAGGGACGGTGAGAGCCGGTTCGCGGAGAGTTCCCCTCACCCGAAATTCAAGCTTCGCTCGAATTCCGGCTTCCCCCGCAAGCGAGGCGAGCGGCAAAACACTGGAGCCAATACATGAACATCCAAACGCCGGTTAAAGTGGACAAGGCCGAACGCATGAGCAGGGCCCGTGAAGAGGCGTATGCGACGCCGCTGGCGCAATTCCACCCCGGCGCGCCCAGGCTGTTCCAGGACGACACCTTGTGGCCGTGGTTCGAGCGGCTGCGCAAGGAAGAGCCGGTGCACTACTGCACCAACGCGCCGATCGAGCCCTACTGGTCGGTGGTGAAGTACAGCGACATCATGCATGTCGACACCAACCACGGCATCTTCTCCTCCGACTCGACGCTCGGCGGCATCTCGATCCGCGACGTGCCGGAAGGCTATGACTGGCCGAGCTTCATCGCCATGGACCAGCCGCGTCATTCGGCGCAGCGCAAGACGGTGTCGCCGATGTTCACGCCGGCGCATCTGGACGAGCTGGCCAAGCTGATCCGCCAGCGCTCGCAGACCGTGCTCGACAATCTGCCCCGCAACGAGACCTTCAACTTCGTCGAGCGCGTCTCGATCGAGCTGACGACGCAGATGCTCGCGACCCTGTTCGACTTCCCCTGGGAGGAGCGGCGCAAGCTGACGCGCTGGTCGGACGTCTCGACCGCGCTGCCCAAGAGCGGCATCGTCGCCTCCGCCGAGGAGCGCCGCCGCGAGATGGACGAGTGCTACGCCTATATGTCGAAGCTCTGGAACGAGCGCGTCAATTCCGCGCCGCGCAACGACCTGCTGTCGCTGATGGCCCATAACGACGCCACCCGCTTCATGGACCCCGACAATCTCATGGGCAACATCATCCTGCTCATCGTCGGCGGCAACGACACCACGCGCAACACCATGACCGGCTCGGTGCTGGCGCTGAACGAGAACCCGGACCAATACGAGATGCTGCGGAAGAACCCGGCGCTGATCGATTCCATGGTGCCGGAGGTGATCCGCTGGCAGACGCCGCTCGCGCATATGCGGCGGACCGCGCTTCAGGACACCGAGATCGGCGGCAAGCACATCAGGAAGGGCGACCGCGTCGTGATGTGGTACGTCTCGGGCAACCGCGACGAGGAGATGTTCGAGAAGCCGAACGAGTTCATCATCGACCGCCCGCGGCCGCGCACGCACCTCTCCTTCGGCTTCGGAATCCACCGCTGCGTCGGCATGCGCCTCGCCGAGCTGCAGCTCCGGATCGTCTGGGAAGAGATGCTGAAGCGGTTCGACCGGATCGAGGTGGTTGGCGAGCCAAAGCGGATCTATTCGAGCTTCATCAAGGGATATGAATCGCTGCCGGTGCGGATTCCGGGGTAGGCGCGCTCTACGGAGTACCTTGGGGCAAGCTGCCTCCCCAACCTCCGCTGTCATGCCCCGCGAACGCGGGGCATCCAGTACGCCGCGGCTTCTCGGCTCAAGCACTGTGCCCTCTGGAATACTGGATTGCCCGCCTTCGCGGGCAGCGACAGCGGTGAATGGGACAATGAACGTGCGCCCCTAACGCTCAGAAGCAGAGACCTCCCCAGCTATAAAAATCCGGCATGACAGCTCGCACGAGATGCGAAGGGTCGGCGGCGGGCTTGTGTCCTAAACCGCAGCCGGGACGTCGGTGTGCTCCCTCGCCCCGCTTGCGGGGAGAGGGTTGGGGTGAGGGGGAGCCTCCGCGAGGACGGTGATAGTTAGACTCGCGGAGGCTCCCCCTCACCCGGCTCGCTTTGCGAGCCGACCTCTCCCCGCAAGCGGGGCGAGGTGACAATCAGCCGCCGCGCGTCGCGACGAACACCGCGATCGCAGCGAAAATCGCGGCGATGCCCCACAGCACATAGGCGATGCGCCCGTCACCGCGGGCATCAAGCGTCGCTTCGGCCGGGTTGTCGGGATTGACGCGGACCTCAACGGTCGCGCCGTCCTGATAGCGCGACATCAGCTTCTTCGCCATCTTGTCGGACGTGGCCGGCGAACCGGCAGCGACGCGCGCCCATTCATTGGTGTAGCTGACGTTCCGATAGCGGTAGGTGTAGGTCACCCGATTGCCGAACATCTCGCTGCCGCGCGCCTCGCCAGGCTCGCTGGCCTCGTGATATTCCTCGATTCCCGACAGCTTGATCGTGCCCGGCACGACCGGCCAGCGCGTCGCCATCGAGGCCTGCCGCTGCACGGCAAATCCCATCAGCGCGACGGCGAGACCGAACGCTCCGAAGCCGACGACGAGGCCAGCGAGGTCGGGCCGCGCAATGTGATGTGCGAGGTAGGCATAGCTCTGGTTGAGCCCGAAGGCCGAGCCGAACACGATAGCAAGGACGACCAAAGTGCCGATGCCGAGGCAGCCCCACAGGCCTTTGGGCAGATCGCGCTCGAGCACGGCCTGATCGGGATGGCGCGGATTGTAGTAGACGGTGACAATGCTGCCGGCGGGATATTTCGCGAGCTTCACGGCGACCTGGAAGTTGCCGAGGTCCTCGCCGATCGAGATGCGGTCGTTGCGCAGCTTGCGGCCGCCGACCGCGTATTCGTAGGTCACGTTCGCGAAATTGCGGCTTTCGAGGCGATGGCCCTCCTCGCGGTCATCGTCGGACACCCGGACCTCGCGAACCTCTGCAACCGAGCGGACGACCCTCCCCGGGGTCTGCGGCCAGCTTCGCGCCTCGCGCGCCTGCCAGGTCTTGACGACAGCGGCAACCAGGAAGAGTCCGAGCGGTGCGAGCAGCATCGCATAGACAGACCAGGGCAGATCGGGCACGGCCAAATTCCTTCGTCAGCGGCAATGCCCGATTGGACGCATCGCCGCCGCGAAGGGTTCAAGCCCGACACGGTTCGAGGGACGTTATTTCGCCCGGGTCAGGGCCAGCCAGATGCCGCCGCCGATCATGAAGCCGCCGGAGATGCGCGACATCAGCCGCGTGCGGCGGGCCGAGAAGAATTTCCGGGCGCGCCCGGCCGCGATGGCGTACAGCGCATCCGTCATCACCGCGGTTACCATGAAGGTGGCGCCCAGCAGCGCGACCTGCGGGAAATGAGCGCGGTTCATGTCCATGAACTGCGGGATGAAGGCGCCGAAGAAGATCAGCACCTTCGGGTTCGATAGCAGCACCAGGAAGCCTTGCAGGAAGAATCCGCCGCGCGGCGGCGCCGGCGGCTCGTCGACATTGAGGCCTTCGATCGGCGCCCAGATCAGCTTGACGCCGAGCCAGATCAGATAGGCGGCGCCCGCAAAGCGCACCCAGTCGAACCAGTAACCCATGGTCGCCATCAGCGAGGTCAGGCCAACCGCGACGACGCCGATGACGATGGCAAGGCCCGCCTGCGCGCCCGCGACATTGGTCAGCGCGGCGCGCGTGCCATGGCGCAGGCCGTTGGCGATGACGAGGGTGACGATCGGCCCCGGCAGCAGCGCCAGCGCGATGCAGGCGGCGACGAAGGCGAGGTAGGCTTGCATGGACATCATCGGGAGGACTCGCTGAAGGCGGTTTGGCACATTAATGCATGGCGAGAGCCGGAACGGAAGACGTAACGATACGGCGCTCGCGAGCCTCAAACACCGGTGTCATACCCCGCGAAGGCGGGTATCCAGTACGCTGCGGCTTCTCCGTACCCACAACCGTCTCGGAGTACTGGATCACCCGCTCCAGTGCGCAAGTGCGCACAAGGCGGGTGATGACCGCAGTGGGCGCGGAAAGTGCGCTAGCCCCTCACCTTCCGTCCAGCGCCGCCGTCACCCATATCTTCATCTCCTGGGTTTCCAGGAACGCGAGCGCCGCGCGCTGTACAGCGCTTGCGTCTCCACGCCCCCGCACCGCCGCAACGAAGAGATCGCAGCGGCGTGAGACGGCAACGCCGATCGCGGCGTGACGGGCGCCGTCAGGCATGTCGAGATCATAGCGCCTCGCGCGGCCGCGCATGTCTCCGATGCTCACTTCCTCACCCAGTGCCATCGCCGAAAAGCGCGGGCTGATCAGATCGACGTCAGCAACGCGATCCACCTCATCGTCATCGGCAACGCCGCGATCACAATTGCAGAAGCTGCGCTTGGCGCGCACGTAGAGCTCGGCGCCGGTGCAGGCGCCATCGCAACGAAATGCGCGCCCCATCGGCCAGCCGTCGCGCGGGAACGGCCATGCGATCTCCCGCCAATGCGCGGTCTGCTCCACTGGAGCCGGCGCAAGCTGATAGGCGCCGACACCGGACGCACCGAGCGCGATCGCCGCAAGCGCTATCGTCGCCCCGCGCCGCATCGTCAGTTCTTCGGCAGGCCGGCGACGGCGCGCGCGGGCCCGGTCAGTTCGAGAATATGCAGGCCGGTATTGGCGCGATCGACGATGTAGATGTACCCGCGATCATCCGTCTCGACATTGTTGGTCTGGATCGCAACCTTGCAGCGCGCGCCACCCTCGATCGGAATGCACCGCTTGTCCGTCGCGCTCGTGATCGACGGAATGAAGTAGCCGACTTCCTTGGGATGATAGGGATCGCGGATGTCGAGCGCGCGCACACCGGCATTGAAGAAGGCGATAAAGGCCATCTTCTTGTAGTAGACCGGCGCCATGCTCTCGTTCGAGGAATGCGAGCCGAACCGGCCGCCGCGCTGGCAGAACTGTCCGCTCGCCTCTGGCACGGTGTAGCTCGAGATCATCATCGGCCGCGTCTCGGTCGTGACGTCGGCGAACCACACCATCTGCCTTGCCTCACTGCATTCGTTGAGAATCGCCTCGTCCACGATCATCACGATGTCGCGCGTCTTGCCGTCCTTGTCCTCGGCGAATTCAGCGACGGGCATGTCGAGCATCGGAAACGTCGTGTGCGCGCCGTTGAAGGCGGACATCGGAAGGCGCGAAATCTCTGGATAGCGCAGATTGTCCGGTGTCGGCTCCTTCGGCCCGGTCAACAGCTTTTCGCGATCAACGATCTGCAGGATGCCGCCCTTGTTGGTGCCATAGCCGAAATAGACGCGGTTGCCATTCGGTCCGGTCGAGATCGGGCCGTGCAGCTCGGTCGGCACCGCGCCGGTCGATCCAGGCTCCTGGCCGGGCAGACCGAAGTCGCGGATTTTTTGCGGATGCGCGGGATCACCGAGATCGTAGACCTGCGTCATGCGCCGCGTGCGCCAGTCGGGCGCGCCGGAAACGAGATAAGCAATGCCGGTGTCGCACTCCCACCAGCTCTTGTGCGTGTCCTTCAGGCCGCCGATGCGCGTGACGAGCACGGGGCTGGCGGGATCGGCGACGTTCCAGATCTCATGCGCCTCGCTGCCGAAGGTGCGCAGCATGTAGACCGCGTTGGGGTCGCCCTTCGGCAACGACTTGCCATCGCAGACGCGCACCATCTGCGCGCCGCCGGATTCATACTTGCCTTCCTGTCCCGGCAGATGCCGCAGATATTTTGGATGCGAGGGATCAGTGACGTCGACGATCGACGTTCCATTCGGCTCCGCCTGGCCGGTCATGGGATTGACGGGACTGGGCACGTCATCGGTGCCGCCGTGGTGGCCGATATAGGCGATCCAGCGGTCGCCCTGGTGCTGGATGGTCGGCTGATAGGCGCTACGCGCTTGCAGATCATTTGTGCCGACCAGCTTCATGTTTGAGGCTTCCGGCGGCGCGCCGATCACCTGCTGCTTCTGGGCCTGGGCGGCGGTGCTGCAAGCAAAAATGACGAGGCAGGCAGCAAAGTGAACACGGCTGATCATCGATCCTCCCGGAACCAATCTGCGTTGGCTGAACTTCAAGGCTAGCACAACCGCTTGCGGGCCACCAAAACACGATTTGGCGGCCGGTCAATTCCGGGGCGCACGAAGTGCGAACTATGGTGCACAGTTGCGCACCTGAGAAATCTCGAGATTCCGGATAACCGCTGCGCGGTTTCGGAATGACGTCGCACTTGACATGCAACTATTTGGTTGCATATTATCCCTGCCATGGATGAGGTCTTCAAAGCGCTCGCCGACGCGTCACGACGGTCGCTGCTGGACAGGCTTCATGCCAAAAACGGCCAGACGTTGAACGAACTCTGCGAAGGCCTCGCGATGACGCGGCAGGCAGTGACGAAGCACCTTGTCATTCTGGAAGAAGCCAACCTGGTCACCACCATCAGGCACGGCCGCGAGAAGCTGCACTATCTGAACCCGGTACCGATCCATCAGATCGGCGAACGCTGGATCAAGAAATTCGAGCGCGGCAAGCTCGCTGCGCTCAGCGAATTGAAACGCCAGTTGGAGATGCGCGATGAGTAAGCCGAGCTACGTCTACGTGACCTACATCGAGACGACACCCGAGGCGCTGTGGCAGGCCTTGACCGATGGCGATTTCACCGAGCGTTACTGGTTCGGCCATCGCATCACCTCCGACTGGAAGCAAGGCGCGCCCTACAGGCTCACCAATAACGGCAATCCGAAGGTGGAGGGCGAGGTCATCACCTTCGATCCGATGCAACGGCTCGCGTACAGCTGGCACAATCGCAAGCCTGAAGCTGCGGGTGAAGGAACTTCGCGCGTCACCTTCGATCTCGAACCACGCGGCAAAGTCGTCAAGCTGACGGTCACGCATGACGAGCTTGGCGAGGACGGCAAGGCGCTGCGCGACATCTCCGGCGGCTGGCCGATGGTGCTGTCCAACCTCAAGAGCATGCTCGAGACCGGCCATACGATCGAAATCGTCCCCCCGAGCTGCGCGAAGGATGCGGCGTGATGGCCCGGCCCGAATTCGTCTACGTCACCTATATCGAGACCACGCCGGAAAAACTGTGGGACGCGCTGACCAATAGCGAGTTCACGAAGCAATACTGGTTCGGCGCCGAGGTCCGGTCAGACTGGAAGGTCGGCTCCCCCTTCGCGCTCCTGCTGGACGGCGAGACTACCGATTCCGGAGAGATTTTGGAGGCCGATCCGCCGCGGCGGCTGTCCTACAGCTTCAAGCACCAGAAGTTCGAAGAGCTGCGCGGCGAACCGATTTCGCGGGTGACCTTCACCATCGAACCGTTCGGCGCACTCGTGCGTTTAACCGTGCTGCATGATGGCTTCGTCGAGGGCGGCAAATATCTTGGCGCCGTCTCCAATGGCTGGCCGGCGATCCTGTCCGGGCTCAAGAGCCTGCTGGAAAGAGGCAAGGTGCTCGCCATTCCGCGCGCAGCCCTCAACAAGGGATTCGACGCAAAATGAACCTCGATCAGTTCAAGCCACTGACGGTTTACACCATCTACATCGCTTCGACGCCGGAGAAGGTGTGGGAGGCGCTGACCTCGGCCGAGTTCAGCCGCAAATACTTCTCTGGTTTTGCGGTGGAGATGCAGCCAAAGCTCGGCGGTACCTTCATCGTGCGCGCACCCGATGGTTCGGAGCACATTTCCGGCGAGGTCTTCGAATACGATCCGCCGAAGAAGCTGACGGTGAGCTGGAACGTCAACTGGCCGGATCTCGTCGAAAAGCTCGGCAGCACGCTCGTCACCTACGAGATCGAGCCTGCCGGCGAAGCCGTCCGCCTCACCATGAGCGAGCGACACGACCGCCCCCCTCAGCGACGACATCCTCTCCGGCGGCCGCACCGGCTGGCCGGCGATCCTGTCGGGGCTGAAGAGCCTGCTGGAGACGGGCAAGGCGCCGCAAATCAAGATGTCGCCGCCCATGAAAATGCTCGAAGCATTGAAGGCGATGGGGATCAAGACGCCGTAGCACTCTGTCGTCCCGGGGCGCGCGAAGCGCGAGCCCGGGACCCATAACCACAGGATAGGGTTTGGCGAAGACCCGTGGTTACCAGTTCAGCGTCACAACTTCTCCCCCGCCTTCGCGGGGGCGACGCCCTTACACCGGCACCACCAGCCGCCGATAGAGATGCCAGGTCGCATGCCCGAGCACGGGCAGCGTCACGATCAGCCCGAGAAAGTAAGGCAGCGCCGAGACGATCAGCAGCATCGCGATCACGGCCACCCAGCCAATCATCGGCAGCGGACTCGTCACCACCGCCCGCACGCTCGTCACCATGGCGGTGACGAAATCGACCTCGCGATCGAGCAGTAGCGGAAACGACACCACGGTCAGCGAGAACAGGATCAGCGACAGCACGGCCCCGACGACGTTGCCGATCGCAAGGAACAGCAAGCCCTCGCTGGTGGTCAGAACCACCGTCATGAATTCCTGAAGGCTCGAGAACGAGGCGTGCAGCCCGAGCAGCAGCGCGATCAGGAGCCGTACCTGGTACATCCAGATCACGAACACGAACAACGTGACGAACGCCATCCAGCCGATCTCGCTGCGCGAGCGTATCGCGGACCAGATCGCGCCGAAGGAGACCGGCTCACCGCGCTCGCGGCGGCGGCTGATCTCGTAAAGGCCGATTGCAACGAAAGGGCCGATCAGCGCGAAGCCCGCGGCCAAGGGATAGACGAGATAGACCATGCCGAAGGCGGTGAGGCACAGCATGATGACGATGCCGCCGGCGGCGTAGAGCGCGCCGAAGCACAGCCCGTAGAGCGGCAGCGCCTGGAAATCACGCAGGCCCTCGGCCAGCGCCTCGGCGATATCCGTCGCCGCAACGGGGCGCACCACCGGATCGACCTTGCCCGAGATGGACATCAGCTTCCTCCCTTACGCGATCTTCGTCGCGATGTTGTTGGGGCCGATGTTAGCGTGAGAGGGCGCGGCTTGCACGTGTAAGGTAGGCGGCGAGTGGTCGAGTAATACCGCGATGTGTCTTCTTCCTTCTCCCCTTGTGGGAGAAGGTGGCGCGAAGCGCCGGATGAGGGGTTCTATCCGCGAGCTCATATGCGGAGACATACCCCTCACCCGTCTCGCCGCTCTCGCGGCGAGCCACCCTCTCCCACAAGGGGACCCACAAGGGGAGAGGGTGAAGAGCCCTACCCCCTCGCGCGCAGCTCGCGCCGCAGCACCTTGCCGGTCGCCGTCATCGGCAGCGTCTCGGCGAACTCGACGAAGCGCGGATATTCGTGGGCGGCGAGTTGCGCCTTGACGAACTCCTGGAGCTCGCGCGCCAGCGTGTCGCTCGCCGCAAAGCCCGGACGCAGCACGATCCAGGCCTTGATCGACTCGGTGCGGATCGGATCGGGAATGCCGACCACGGCCGCCATCGCCACCGATGGATGCTTCATCAGCGTGTGCTCGATCTCGGACGGGCCGACGCGATAGCCGGCCGTGGTGATGACGTCGTCCTCGCGGCTGACGTACCAGAAATAGCCGTCCTCATCCTGCACGCCGAGATCGCCGGTGAGCAGAAATTCGCCGGCATATTTCTTCGCCGTCGCCTCCGGATTGCGCCAGTACTCGATCATCGTGCACGGGCACGGCTGGCGCACGCCGATGATGCCGCGCTGGCCGCGTGGCTGCTCCTCGCCCTTGTCGTTGACGATGCGGACGTCGAAGCCGGGCGTCGCCTTGCCCATCGAGCCCGGGCGGATCGGAAACAGGTTCGAGTTGCTGCCGATCACGAGATTGCACTCGGTCTGGCCGAACACCTCATGCGCGTCGATGCCGAAGGTCTCGCGCACCCAGCCCAGCAGCTCGCCGCCGAGCGACTCACCGCCGGTAAAGATGCTGCGCAGCTTGACGCCGGAATGCTTCACGCCGGCCTGCCGCATCAGCTTCAGCGCGGTCGGCGGGAGGAAGACGTTGCGGACGCCTAGGTCGGCCATCATCTGCATCGCCGCCTGCGGCTCGAACTTTCGCGCACGATGGCCGACCAGGGGGATGCCGTGATACCAGAATGCGAACAGGCCGTTGACGAGACCTCCGATCCAGGCCCAGTCCGCCGGCGTCCACATCAGATCGCCCGGACGCGGCAGGAAGTTGTGACACATCTCGACGTTCGGGAGATGACCAAGCACGACGCGGTGCGCATGCAGCGCGCCCTTTGGATTGCCTGTCGTGCCTGAGGTGTAGATGATCAGCGCGGGATCGTCGGCGGAGGTATCGACGGTCGCAAAGTCCTCAGACGCAGTTTCGATCGCTGACCAGAACGGCTTTGCGCCGGCGTGGACGGCGCCGCTCGTGACATAGATGTCCTGCAAATAGGGCAACCGATCGCGGATCTTCGTCAGCTTCTCCCAGCCGGCCTCGTCGGTGATGATGGCCCTGGCTTGCGAATTCGACAGGCGGAATTCCAGCGCGTCCTCTCCGAACAGCGCAAACAGCGGGATCGAGATCAGCCCGGCGCGGAACGCCGCCATATGCGCGATCGGCAGTTCCAGCGATTGCGACAGGAACACCGCGACGCGATCGCCGCGCGAGAGCCCGTCCGCCTTCAGCACGTTGGCGAAGCGGCGCGACATGTCCGCGACCTCGTCGAAGGAGGTGCGGGTGGTTTCGCCGTTCTCGTCAACATAGACCAGCGCGAGGCGGCCGGTGCCGTCGGCATGGCGGTCGCAGCACGCCTCCGCCATGTTGAAGCGCGTCGGGACGTCCCAGCGGAAGTTGCGGTAGAGCTCGTCGTAGGTCTTGGCTTCGGTCAGCATGGGCTTGGTCGTCTTCCCGGTGTCTTGTTGTTAGTGCCCAGTCTAGAGCCGCGATCGCGCGGGACAAGCCCCGCGGCGTCATTCCGGGGCGACGCGCCAGCGTCGAACTATGATGCGCAGTTGCGCATCTGAGAATCCATTGCGCGGCGTTTGCTGCGGCCCGATGGATTCCGGGTTCGCCCTGCGGGCGCCCCGGAATGACAGTGGAGGCTCACCGCACCGTCCGGAAAAACTTCCTAACATCGCGCACGAACAGCTCTGGCTGCTCGAATGCAGCGAAATGTCCGCCCTTCTCCATCTCGCTCCAGTGCGTGATGTCCTGGAAATTCGGCTCCATCCAGCGCCGCACCGGCGTGATGATCTCCTTCGGGAACACGGCGACACCTGTCGGCACGCCGACCTTGGGCGTGGTCCGGCGCTTGCCAAAACTCTCCCAATAGAGCCGCGCGGAGGAAGTCGCCGTCTCCGTCACCCAGTAGAGCATGACGTTGTCGAGCAGCTCGTCCTTCTCGAAGATGTTCTCGGGATGGCCGTTGCAATCGGTCCAGGCCCAGAATTTCTCCAGGATCCAGGCCGCCTGCCCGCTCGGCGAATCCGTCAGGCCATAGCCGAGCGTTTGCGGCCTCGTCGATTGCTGCTTCGAGTAACCGGAGTCGAGATCGACGTAATGCTTGAGGCCGGCGAGTGCGCGCTTCTCCTCCGGCGTCGGCTCGCCCTCGAGCTTCGGCGCCGCGTTAAAGGCGAGCGTGATGTGGATGCCGGCGCAATGCTCCGCGTCCTGCGCGCCGAGCGAAGTCGTTACCGCAGAACCCCAGTCGCCGCCTTGCGCGCCGTAGCTGATATAGCCGAGCCGATCCATCAGCTTCGCCCAGGTCGCAGCGATGCGGTCGACGCCCCAGCCGGTGGTCCTGGGCTTGGCGGAAAAGCCAAAGCCCGGCAGGGACGGACAGACAACGTGGAAAGCATCGGCGGGATTGCCGCCATGCGCGGCGGGATCGACCAGCGGTGCGATGACCTTCTGGAATTCCACGATCGAGCCGGGCCAGCCATGGGTGATGATCAGCGGCAGCGCTGACGGCTCCTTCGAGCGCACATGCAGGAAGTGGATGTCGAGCCCGTCGATCTCGGTGGTGAACTGGTCGAAGCGATTGAGCTTCGCCTCGCGCGCCCGCCAGTCGTAGCCGTTCGCCCAGTAGGTGCAGATCTCCTGGATCCACTTCAGCGGGGCGCCCTGGCTCCAGTCGTCGACCAGCTCCGCCTCCGGCCAGCGCGTGCGTGCCACGCGCGATTTCAGGTCGGTGAGAATGTCGTCGCTGACAGCGATGCGAAACGGTTTGATCGCGGCGGTCATCGGTTGCCTCCCTGTGTGTTCTTCGTCATTCCGGGGCGCGCGAAGCGCGAGCCCGGAATCCATTGAGCAACGGATTCAGCAGCGCGATGGATTCCGGGGGTCGACGCTGACGCGTCGCCCCGGAATGACAACTCAGCCCGACAGCGCCGCCTTCACGAGACCAGAAGCCTTGCCGAAATCCATCTGGCCAGCGTACTTCGCCCTCAAGACGGCGATCACCTTGCCCATGTCCTTCATGCCGGCCGCGCCCGTCTCGCCGATCGCGTCCGAGATCGCCTTCTTCACCTCGTCGTCCGACATCTGCTTCGGCAAATATGCCGAGATCACTGCGATCTCCTCGCGCTCCTGGGCGGCGAGCTCGGCTCGGCCGCCCTTGTCGTAGAGCTCGACCGCTTCCTGGCGCTGCTTGATCATCTTCTGGAGCACGGCGAGCAGATCGGCGTCCGACAGCGGCGGCTTGCCATTGCCGCGCGCTTCGATGTCCGCGTTCTTGATGGTCGAGTTGACCATGCGCAGCGTGGTGAGCTTGCGCTCGTCCTTGGCCTTCATGGCCTCCTTGACCGCATTGTTGATGTCGTCGCGCAACATGATCGTGATCCCTTCGAATATCCGACGCCTGATCTAGGCCGTTCGCCGCCCCGAGACAACCGGGGTTCCGAGCCATTCGACCAGCGCCTGTGCCGTCGCCTCGGGCTGCTCCGGCTGCGGCAGGTGTCCGCAATTGGCCAGAACCACGAGCTTCGCGCCGGCAATGCCGTCCGCCATCTCCTTCGAGAATGCGTTCGGGATCGTGTTGTCCTGATCCCCCGTCAGCACCAGCGTCGGGCATTTGATCGTCGCAAGCGTCGGCCGTGAATCGGCCCGCGCGATGATCGCGGTCTGCTGCCGCAGATAGCCTTCAACGCCGACGTCCTCGCCCTGCTCATGCACGAGCCGGCGAATGCCGGCGTCGTCGCGGCGCGAGGGATGCACCAGTTCGGGAAACATCTCCTCGCGTGCCGCGCGCAGCTCGCCGCGCCTCGCGCGCTCCATCAGGCCGCGGCGGCGTGCAGTCGCCTCCGGCGTGTCGGGCCGCGCCTGGGTGTTGATGAGCGCGAGCCTTATCACGCGGTCGGGCGCCTGGCGCATGATCTCGAGCGCGATGTAGCCGCCCATGGAATGGCCGGCGAGCGCGAAGCGCGGCGGCGCCTCGCTCAGCAGACGACGGGCGATCGCTGTCATGCTGTCGTCGCGAATATGGTTGGCGACCATCACCGGACCGAACCGCCAGAGCGCCGGGACCACTGGCGCATAGATCCGGGCCGAGGAGGCCAGCCCCGGAACAAGGACGATCGGGGTGGTCTGGTCCATTATTACCTCGCAAGCCCAGGAAATTGCCGGAAATTATTCTGCCAAGCTTAAGTGCCTGAGGGGGCCTGTCAAATATGCAAAAACGCATGTGAATCGGCCCTCTCCCGCTTTGACGCGCGCACGTGAGGCGACTATGAAACGGGCTCATGACACAACATGACAACGATCCCGCCTGGCCGGACCACAAGCCGACCGCGCTCCTCGTGCTTGCCGATGGCACGGTGCTCGAAGGCTTCGGTCTCGGCGCCGAAGGCCACGCCGTCGGTGAAATCTGCTTCAACACCGCGATGACCGGCTATGAGGAGATCCTGACCGATCCCTCTTATGCCGGCCAGCTCATCACCTTCACCTTCCCGCATATCGGCAACGTCGGTACCAACGAGGAAGACATCGAGACGGTGAACATGGCCGCGACGCCCGGCGCGCGCGGCGTGATCCTGCGCACCGCGATCACCGATCCCTCGAACTACCGCGCCACCAAGCACCTCGACCAGTGGCTGAAGGCGCGCGGCATCATCGGACTCTCCGGCATCGACACCCGCGCGCTGACCGCGCTGATCCGCAGCAAGGGCATGCCCAATGCCGTAATTGCGCATTCCAAGACCGGCGAGTTCGACCTGCACGGGCTGAAGGAAGAGGCGCGCGAATGGCCGGGGCTCGAGGGCATGGACCTTGTGCCGATGGTCACCTCCGGCCAGCGCTTCACCTGGGATGAGACGCCCTGGTTGTGGGACAAGGGTTTTGGCCGGCAGGACAAGCCGGAGTTCAACGTCGTCGCGATCGATTACGGCATCAAGCGCAACATCCTGCGCCTGCTCGCCGGCGTCGGCTGCAAGGTGACGGTGGTGCCGGCGACGACCTCCTCCGAAGACATCCTGGCGATGAAGCCGGACGGCGTGTTCCTGTCCAACGGTCCGGGCGATCCGGCCGCGACCGGCAAATATGCCGTGCCTGTGATTCAGGACGTGATCAAGTCAGGCACGCCGACCTTCGGCATCTGCCTCGGCCACCAGATGCTCGGTCTCGCCGTCGGCGCGAAGACGAAGAAGATGCATCAGGGCCATCACGGCGCCAATCATCCCGTGAAGGACGAGACCACCGGCAAGGTCGAGATCACCTCGATGAACCACGGCTTTGCGGTCGATGAGACGACGCTGCCGAAGGGCGCGACGCAGACTCACATCTCGCTGTTCGACGGCTCCAATTGCGGCATCCAGCTCGACGGCAAGCCGGTGTTCTCGGTGCAGTACCACCCCGAGGCCTCACCGGGCCCGCGCGACTCGCACTATCTGTTCCAGCGTTTTGCCGATCTGATGCGGCAGACGAAGAGCGCGTAAGCCGTACAGGCCGCCCGGCGGGCGAATCCGCCGGGCACCGGCCACCTGCTGTCATGGACGCATGAACATGAAGTCCGTGTCGGGATCACAATTCTCGGCGATGAAGCGCAGCTCCGCCTGGATGTCGGCGACCGGCCTCGTCTCGAGATATTTCGAAATCACCAGGACTCAGCAAGGCGCGGCAGACGGCTTCGTGCCCGAGGCCGGTCGTCTCCGCCTCGTCGAGGGCCGCCGAAAAATGGCGCTGCGCAACATCCGATGCGTACATGGCGTTCCATCCCTTATCCATCGAGCTGCGTGCCCTTGAATGGCCGCCTGCGCCTTGATCTCGGTCAAGCCGGCGTGTGGACTGGGTCTGGAACAAGTAGCGCCTCCGCCGTCTTGATCCCTGGTCTGTTGCCACTGGGAGGTCTGCCATGACCGTCGTCCGCGACAATGCCGAACCGCTCGCGATCGTGTTCGAGGACGACGGGCTCGTGCCGAACAACGTCCTTCCCTTCCTCGCCTATCAGGGCGCGGTGAAGCTCGACACGAAGCAACCGGAAGAGACCATCGAGAACCTGTTCCGCAAGAACAGTTGGGGCGGCACGTGGCGCAACGGCGTCTACGACTATCTGCACTACCACGCGACCGTGCATGAGGTGCTCGGCGTCGCGCGTGGAAGCGCGCGCGTCCGCTTCGGCGGCGACCATGGCCGCGAGCTGGAGATCAAGGCAGGCGACGTCGCGATCCTGCCGGCAGGGACTGGACATCAATGCGTCAAGGCCAGCGGCGATTTCTGCGTTATTGGCGCCTATCCGCCGGGGTCGAAGATGGAGATCACGCGGGCAACGCTCGAGAATCATGCCAAGGCGCTGAAGACGATTCCGAAGGTCGCACTGCCGCCGGCCGATCCGGTCACGGGCAAGGACGGAGCAATGATGCGGCTGTGGCGGTAGCCAACCGCGCGACGCCGTAGGGTGGGTTAGCCCTGCGGCTGCGCGAAGCGCAGTCGCTCGGCGTAACCCACCTCTTCCGTTTTCGCGTGCACCGACGTGGTGGGTTACGCCTTCGGCTAACCCACCCTACGGCAATCCGCCCTTACGCCTCGTTGCCGCCTTCCTGGCGGGTGGCTTCGAACAGGAACCAGGTGCGGCGCTCGGTTTCGTCGATGAAGACTTCGAGGATGCTTGCGCTGGCGACATCGCCGGCCTCGTCGCAGACCTCATGCGCTTTACGCATCGCGGCAGCGACGTGCTTGTTGTCCTGCATCAGCTCGCGCAGCATCTGTCGCGGCGGGACGTAGTCCTCGTCGTTGTCCTTGATGGTCTGGAGCTTGGCGACCTGGCCGATCGACTTCAGCGTGGCGCCGCCGATCTTGCGGACGCGCTCGGCGAGCTGGTCGGTGGTGGCGAAGATCTGGTCCGACTGCTCGTCGAGCAGCAGATGATAGTCGCGGAAATGCCGGCCGCTGACGTGCCAGTGGAAATTCTTGGTCTTGAGATAGAGCGCGAACGCGTCGGCCAGAAGCACGTTGAGCGCCTCGGAAACCTTGTTGACCGCCTGGGACGACAGATCGGTGGGGGTGTCGAGGTCGGGCGAGACCTTGTTGGGGGCTTTGCTCACGGGAAACCTTCCTGTTAGGACGCGGACATTGACGGTGCGCCGTCGCACCCCTAACGCAAGGCGGGCAGCGCCGGTTCCTGCCCAGGAACTGTTTGGCCGAGGCTCTCGGATACCATGGACGATTGGATCGATTATTACGACTCCACGCATACGATCTATGTCAGCAAGCTGCATCGCGATTTGCACTTCCAGATCATCGCGCGGGACATCATCGGCTACATCCCCTCGCCCGAGGCGACGGTGCTGGACTATGCCTGCGGCGAGGCGCTGTCGGCGAGCCAGGTGGCGGCCGCCTGCGGAGAGCTGATCCTCGCCGAGCCCGCCCCCGGTGTCCGCGGCCGGCTGATCGCGCGCTTCGCCCCGAGCACGAATATCCGCGTCCGCTCGCTCGACGACGTCCGCAAGATGCAGGACCAGTCCATCGACCTCGTCGTGATGAACTCGGTCGCGCAATACATGACGCCGGAGGAGCTCGACGGCGCGCTCCTCGACATCCGGCGATTGCTGACCCCGTCCGGCAAGCTGGTGCTCGGCGACATCCTCCAACCCGAGGTCGGTATGGGCCGGGACGTGATGGCGCTGCTCAGCTTCGGCCTGCGCCACGGCTTCCTGAGGGACGCGCTGATCGGGCTGATCAGCACCGCGCTGTCAGATTACCGTCATCTGCGCTCGCGCATCGGACTGCAGCGCTACAGCGAGGAGGAGATCACCGGCAAGCTCACTGCGGCCGGGTTCGCGGTTCAGCGCGCCCAAACCAATGTCGGCCACAATCGCTGGCGCATGACCTTCATCGCGCGGCCGCCCCTGGTCCGTTAAGCATAACGATCGCCTGAGGTGGCTTGCCGCACCCCGATCGGTCATGATCGCCACGGCCCGGTGGCGGAAGCGTCTACGCGAGGGCGGTGCATCGCTCTTCATCCTGGTTCAAATCCAGGCCGGGTCTCCAGCCTTCGCGGCTGACGCCGCTTCGGCTGGGCGAGCCCTATCGTAGCGAAGGCTGCCTCGGCATAGCCCGAAGGGCGAAGCCGGGCTCGGCTCTGCAAGCCGCCCAAAACCAAAATCTCGAAAACAACCCCATGCACAGTAGCCGATGATTTCCGGCGGATGCCTCGCTGCATCTCGCGAAGGCATTGACGCGCCGGGCAAATCGGGCGCTTGCGCGCAATCGTCTCAGCTTCCCTCCGCGCCGACCGTTTCGCACTCGAAAAGCGGTTGAAGCCGGCCGGCATCCCTGGCTGCGGAGTTGATCACGGCATTGAGCAGGCCAGGGAAGCGCGCGTCCAGATCCTCGCGACGCAGCCGCATGAAGCGGTTGGTTCCCGCTACGCGGGTCAGCATCAGCCCGCATTCGCGCAGCTTGGCGAAGTGATAGGCGAGGTTGGATTTGCCGGCGAGGGCGCTGAAGTCGCCGCAGCACAATTCACTGCTGACACGTTCCTGCTGGGCGAGCTGGTAGACGATGGCGAGCCGGATCGGATCGCTCAGGCAATCCAGAACCGTCGGCAGCTCGATCTGCTCACGGGTGGGATGATGAGGTGTGCGGCTCATGGCCCGGCAATCATAACGAGGCGGCGCCGATGTTCAATAGTTCTTGAACCAATTGACTCCTCGCCCTTCGCCGTCGATAGTTCAATAAGCGTTGAACATAGGAATACTGTCCAATGAGCGTGTTCTGGCTGGCCCTGGCCGCCTTCGCGATCGGCACGGAAGGCTTTGTCATTGCGGGGCTTTTGCCGGCGATCGCCACCGATCTCTCGATTTCCGTCTCGGCAGCCGGCCAACTCGTCACCGCCTATGCCCTCACCTATGCCGTGGGCTCGCCGATCCTGGCGGTGACGCTGAACAACATCGACCGCCGCACCGTGCTGGCCCTGGCGCTGTCGACCTTCATCGCCGGAAATCTCGCCGCGGTGGTTGCCTCCGGCTACGCGCTGCTGCTGGCCTCGCGGATGCTGATGGCGCTCGGGGCCGGGCTTTGCGTGCCGACGGCGCTGGCGGTGTCCGTGGCGGTCGCGTCGCCCGAACGTCGCGGCCGCGCCGTGGCGCTGGTCACCTCGGGCATCACGGTTGCGACCGTGATCGGGGTCCCTCTCGGCAATCTCGTCGGCAGCCTGTTCGGCTGGCGCGCGACCTTCGCGATGGTTGCCCTGATCGGCGCCGTCGCGCTCGCCGGCCTTCTGCTGGGACTGCCCCGCGGCCTGCCGCGAAACACGGCCTCGCTCGGCGAACGGCTGGCGGTGGCGCGTCACAGCAATGTCCTGGTCGCACTGCTGATCACGATCTTGTGGGCGCTCGGAGGCTTCACCGTGTTCACCTATTTCGCGGTGCCGCTGCGCGGCCTCGGATTCGACGCTTCGCAGATCAGCCTCGCGCTGCTGGTGTTTGGCGGCGCGGCCGCGATCGGAAACATGCTCGGCGGCATTTTGGCGGACCGGCTCGGCACGCTCGCAACCGCGGCGCTCGGGCTTGCCGGCATGGCGAGTGCGCTGATCCTGCATTCGCTGATCCTGAAGCTGATGCCCGAAGAGGCGCATTACGCGGTGCTCGGCGCGATCTTCCTCTGGGGCATCTCGGGCTGGGCGTTCTATCCGGCACAACTCGCCAGCATCATCCGGATCGAGCCGCAGGCCTCGATGATCGCGCTCTCGCTCAACGCTTCCGCGATGTATCTCGGCTTCGCCATCGGCGGGGCGCTGGGCGGTGCGGTGCTGGCCACCCTCTCGCCAAACGACCTCGGCTGGATCGGCGGATCGAGCGTTGCGGCCTCGCTTCTGGTGCATCTCGCCCGTGGCTGGCAGGCACGGCCAAAACCCGTCAAAATTGCCGGTTGATGGACATTTTTCGGGGTTTCGCCGCCCCGGAATCTGGTCTAAGACCCACCCGCGCGCGAGGGAAGACCACGCGCCAACGCATGATCCGCCAAAGTGTAGGCGGTTTGGCGTGAAGATCATGCGTTTCTTTCATATCGAAGCGCGGTCGGACGCAAAACCGGGCGCCACTTTTGCTGATCGCGCTTCGGCTCAGGGGACGCGCAGCAAGCGCGCCCTTTTTTTTGTGCCCAGATTCCAGTCCGGCGAGAGTTGATGCCCAAACGTACAGACATCACCACCATCCTCATCATCGGCGCCGGTCCCATCGTGATCGGCCAGGCCTGCGAATTCGACTATTCGGGCACACAGGCGGTGAAGACGCTGAAGGAAGAGGGCTATCGCATCGTCCTCGTCAATTCCAACCCGGCCACCATCATGACCGACCCGGAATTGGCCGATGCGACCTATATCGAGCCGATCACGCCCGAGATCGTCGCCAGGATCATCGAGAAGGAACGTCACGTCATTCCCGGCGGCTTTGCGCTGCTGCCGACCATGGGCGGCCAGACCGCGCTGAACTGCGCGCTGTCGCTGCGCCGGCAGGGCACGCTCGAAAAATTCGACGTCGAAATGATCGGCGCCACCGCTGATGCCATCGACAAGGCCGAGGACCGCCAGCTTTTCCGCAACGCCATGGAGAAGATCGGGCTGCAGACGCCGAAGTCGCGGCTCGCCAACGCGTCCGAGCTGAAGAAGTCCTTCCGCGACAAATACCACGCCGAACGCGAGAAGCTGTCGGGCGCGGCTCTCGAAGAGCTCGACCGGCAATGGACTCTCGGCGAAGGCGACCGCCGCAAGCGCTATCAGGAATATGCGCTCGGTCAGGCGATGATGGCACTCTCCGAGATCGGCCTGCCCGCGATCATCCGGCCCTCCTTCACCATGGGCGGCACCGGCGGCGGCATCGCCTACAACAAGGAAGAGTTCCTCGACATCATCGAGCGCGGCCTCGATGCGTCTCCGACCAACGAAGTCCTGATCGAAGAATCCGTGCTCGGCTGGAAAGAGTTCGAGATGGAGGTGGTGCGCGACAAGAAGGACAATTGCATCATCGTCTGCTCGATCGAGAATTTCGATCCGATGGGCGTGCACACCGGCGACTCCATCACGGTGGCACCGGCGCTGACCCTGACCGACAAGGAATACCAGATCATGCGCGACGCCTCGCTGGCGGTGCTGCGCGAGATCGGCGTCGAGACCGGCGGCTCCAATGTGCAGTTCGGCGTCAATCCCGAAGACGGCCGCATGGTCGTCATCGAAATGAACCCGCGCGTGTCGCGCTCCTCGGCGCTGGCCTCGAAAGCGACGGGCTTCCCGATCGCGAAGGTCGCGGCCAAGCTCGCGATCGGCTACACGCTGGACGAGATCGCCAACGACATCACTGGCGGCGCGACGCCGGCCTCGTTCGAGCCGACCATCGACTACGTGGTGACCAAGATCCCGCGTTTCGCCTTCGAGAAATTCCCGGGCGCCTCTTCCACCCTGACCACCTCGATGAAGTCGGTCGGCGAGGTCATGGCGATCGGCCGCACCTTCCAGGAAAGCCTTCAGAAGGCGCTGCGCGGGCTCGAGACCGGGCTCACCGGCCTCGACGAGATCGAAATCGAGGGCCTCGGCCAGGGCGACGACAAGAACGCGATCCGCGCCGCGCTCGGCACGCCGACGCCAAACCGGCTGCTGCAGGTCGCGCAGGCGATGCGGCTCGGCTGGTCCAACGAGGACATCTTCAACTCCTGCAAGATCGACCCATGGTTCCTTGGCGAGATGCGCGGCATCGTCGACATGGAAGAGAAGATCAAGAAGAGCGGTCTTCCCTCCAACGCCTTCGGCATGCGCACGCTGAAAGCCATGGGCTTCTCGGACGCGCGGCTTGCGGTGCTCGCGCATACCACGGATGCGGAAGTTAGCGCCAAGCGTCACGCGCTGGGCGTCCGTCCCGTGTTCAAGCGCATCGACACTTGCGCTGCCGAATTCGCCTCACCCACGGCCTACATGTACTCGACCTATGAGTCGCCATTCGCCGGCAATGCCGCGGACGAGAGTGCGCCGTCGGACCGGAAGAAGGTCATCATCCTCGGCGGCGGTCCGAACCGCATCGGCCAGGGCATCGAGTTCGACTATTGCTGCTGCCACGCCTGCTTCGCGCTCTCGGATGCCGGTTACGAGACCATCATGGTCAATTGCAATCCGGAGACAGTGTCGACCGACTACGACACCGCCGATCGCCTCTATTTCGAGCCGCTCACGGCCGAGGACGTGCTGGAGATCATCGCAACCGAGCGTACCAACGGCACGCTGCATGGCGTGATCGTGCAGTTCGGCGGCCAGACGCCGCTGAAGCTCGCGCGTGCGCTGGAAGCTGCCGAAGTGCCGATCCTCGGCACCTCGCCCGACGCCATCGACCTTGCCGAAGACCGTGACCGCTTCAAGCGCGTGCTCGACAAGCTGCGCTTGAAGCAGCCGAAGAATGGCATCGCCTATTCGGTCGAGCAGGCCCGCCTCGTCTCGGCCGATCTCGGCTTGCCGCTGGTGGTGCGTCCATCCTACGTGCTTGGCGGCCGCGCAATGCAGATCATCCGCGAGGAGAACCAGCTCAACGACTATTTGCTCGGCACGCTGCCGGAGCTGGTGCCCGCCGACGTCAAGGCACGCTATCCGAACGACAAGACCGGGCAGATCAACACCGTGCTCGGCAAGAACCCGCTGTTGTTCGACCGCTATCTGTCGGACGCCACCGAAGTGGACGTGGACTGCCTTTCCGACGGCAAGGACACCTTCATCGTGGGCATCATGGAGCACATCGAGGAAGCCGGCATCCACTCCGGCGACTCCGCCTGCTCGCTGCCGCCCTACTCGCTCGATGCCAAGATGATCGAGGAGCTGGAGCGACAGACCCGCGAGCTCGCGCTCGGCCTCGACGTCGTCGGCCTGATGAACGTGCAATACGCCATCAAGGACGGCGAGATCTACGTGCTCGAAGTCAATCCGCGCGCTTCGCGCACGGTGCCGTTCGTCGCCAAGGTGGTCGGCACGCCGGTCGCCAAGATCGCCGCGCGCATCATGGCTGGCGAGAAGCTCGCCGACTTCAAGCTGAAGAAGGCGCAGCTCAAGCATGTCGGCGTCAAGGAATCGGTGTTCCCGTTCGCGCGCTTCCCCGGCGTCGACACGGTGCTCGGTCCCGAGATGCGCTCGACCGGCGAGGTCATGGGCATCGATCGCAACTTCGAAGTCGCGTTTGCGAAAAGCCAGCTCGGCGGCGGCACGCCAGTACCACGCAAGGGCACCGTGTTCGTCTCGGTGCGCGAGAGCGACAAGACGCGCATCGCCGAGGCTGTTCGCGAATTGCATTCGCTCGGCTTCAAGGTGCTGGCGACTTCGGGCACGGCGCGCTACCTGACCGAACACGGCATTCCGACCGAGAAGGTGAACAAGGTTCTGGAAGGGCGGCCGCACATCGTCGACGCCATCACCAACGGCGACGTTCAGCTCGTCTTCAACACCACCGAAGGCCCGCAGGCACTGGCCGACAGCCGTTCGCTGCGGCGTGCGGCCCTCTTGCATAAAGTGCCGTATTACACCACTCTTTCCGGGGCCGTGGCGGCCGCGCAGGGCATCCGCGCCTATCTGGGCGGGGACCTTGAGGTTCGTACCCTGCAGAGCTACTTTTCGGAAACCTGATTGCTAGCGGCGGCGAAGCCTCCGCTAAGTGATTGGCGATGAAGCCACAATGGCCGGAGGAACTGTCCGGCCATGTGGTTGTTCTGTTCCGGCGCCAGACCCACAAACGTTCCGGTGGCCGTGTGTTCAGCCCCAGGAATACCGACGAATCAAGGTTGTCGCACCCTCGCTCCTGGGGCGCGCAACCGAAGGACGAGAGAAGAGATGGAAAAGGTTCCGATGACTTCGGCCGGATTTGCCGCGCTCGGGGAAGAATTGAAGCATCGCCAGTCCGTGGACCGTCCGCGGATCATCGAGCATATCGCCGAGGCGCGCTCGCACGGAGACCTGTCGGAGAACGCGGAATATCACGCCGCGAAGGAAGAGCAGTCGCACAATGAAGGCCGCATTGCCGAGCTTGAGGACAAGCTCGCGCGCGCCGACATCATCGACATCTCGAAACTCTCCGGCGACACCATCAAGTTCGGCGCAACCGTGACGCTGGTCGACGAGGACACCGAGAAGAAGACGGTGTGGCAAATCGTCGGCGAGGTCGAGGCCGATGCCAAGAAGGGCCGCATTTCCATCACCTCGCCGCTCGCACGCGCGCTGATCGGCAAGAAGAAGGGCTCTTCCGTCGAGGTCAACACGCCCGGCGGCGCCAAGGCGTATGAGATCACCAAGGTGGAGTGGCGGTAAGGATTTGCCGTCGTCCGCGTTGACGTTTGAAAAGGCCGCGCCCCGCGCGGCCTTTTTGTTTCTGCGTGCTGCTTGGCTTGTGAGACGTAGGCGTTCGGCCTCACCACTCGTCATTGCGAGCGTAGCGAAGCAATCCAGACTGTCTCCGCAGAAAGACTCTGGATTGCTTCGCTACGCTCGCAATGACGGAAGGGGCGGCGCCCTCGCTCTCGTGTCCCGGACGCGCTGCAACGCCCTTAGCGTTGCTGCGCAGAGCCGGGACCCAGAAGGCAACACGGGAAGGCGCGATGAGGGCCCCGGCTCTGCAGCGCACCGCTATAGCGCGTCGAAGACGCGCGCAAACGCGCTTATGGCGCTGCGCTGCGTCCGCCGCACGAAATTGAGAAAGCTACCTTCGTCCCTTCACGTCCAGCGGCACCGCCGCCTCATATTTCGAGTTGTGCAGCACCAGCGAGGTCCGCACGTTACGAACGTGGGGCGCGGCGGTGAGGTGGGTGACAAAATCCTGGAAGGTCGCCATGTCAGGCGCGACGCATTTCAGGATGAAGTCGACCTCGCCCGACAGCATCCAGCACTCCCGCACCAGCGGCTCGGCGCGGACGAACTCCTCGAAGGCCCGCAAATCCGTCTCGGCCTGGCTGGACAGGTGCACCGCGGCAAACACCGTGACGTCGAAGCCGAGCTTGCGGGCATCGAGGAGCCCCCGGTAGCCGTGGATGTAGCCCTCCTCCTCCAGCGCCCGGACGCGGCGCAGGCAGGGCGGGGGCGAAATACCGACCCGTTTGGCCAGCTCGACATTTGTGATTCGACCGTCGGCCTGGATCTCGGCGAGAATTTTGAGGTCGATCTCGTCTAGGTTCCGCGACACGTGATTGGAACTCCTGGCCTTTATGGCGGTATCGGGTGGGTCTGATGCAATCCTCATAGCCAGTCCCGCCCCGTTGCGCAATTTTATTGCGCAATCACGCCAATCGACTTTTGTTCCTTGTTGGAAAAATCCGCTGATTGGGAATGCAATTCTTGCATGGCTCACCAGAAGGCTTAGATTAGCTCTGATATTTCAGCGCCTCCGCAAGGCCCTCCCGGCACGTTCCGCGCCCGCGCTGCAAATCCCCCGTGAAAGGCGTCCGTCAAAATGTCCGCTGTCCACGCTAAGGTCGTCATCATTGGCTCCGGCCCCGCCGGCTACACCGCGGCGATCTACGCCGCGCGCGCGATGCTTGAGCCGATCCTGATCCAGGGCATCCAGCCGGGCGGCCAGCTCACCATCACCACCGACGTCGAGAACTATCCGGGCTTCGCCGACGTGATCCAGGGCCCTTGGCTGATGGAACAGATGGAGAAGCAGGCGCTGCATATGGGCACCCAGATCAAGACTGATCTGGTGATCAAGCTCGACACCTCGCAGCGGCCGTTCCGCCTCACCTGCGACTCCGGTGACGTCTATCTCGCTGACACCGTCGTTCTCGCCACCGGCGCCCAGGCGCGCTGGCTCGGGATTTCCTCCGAAGAGACCTTCAAGGGTTTCGGCGTCTCGGCCTGCGCCACCTGCGACGGCTTCTTCTACCGCGGCAAGGAAGTGATCGTGGTCGGCGGCGGCAACACCGCGGTCGAAGAAGCATTGTTCCTGACCAATTTCGCCTCGCAGGTGACGGTGGTTCACCGCCGCGACCATTTCCGCGCCGAGCGGATCCTGCAGGAGCGCCTGTTCAAGCACCCCAAGATCAAGGTGGTCTGGGAAAGCGCCATCCACGAGATCTGCGGTGACTCCAATCCGAGCAAGGTCACCCATGTCCGCCTCAAGAACGTCAAGACCGGCGCACTCACCAAGCTGAAGGCCGACGGCGTCTTCATCGCCATCGGCCATGCGCCGGCGACCGAGCTCGTGAAGGGCCAGGTCAAGCTCAAACCGTCGGGCTATGTCGAGGTCGCCCCGAACTCGACCGCCACTTCGGTGCCAGGCCTGTTCGCCGCCGGCGACGTTGCCGACGAGACCTATCGCCAGGCCGTCACGGCCGCCGGCCTCGGCTGCATGGCAGCTCTCGAAGCCGAACGTTTCCTGGCCCTGCGCGCCAGCGAGCGCGCGGCAGCGGAATAAAGATCATGCCTCGAACACGCGACGGATTTACGGATATGGATTGGGACAAGCTGAAGGTGTTTCACGCGGCGGCGGAAGCGGGAAGCTTCACGCATGCGGGAGAGCAGCTCGGCCTGTCGCAATCGGCGGTGTCACGCCAGGTCTCCGCGCTGGAGCAGGAGCTCTCGGTCTCGCTGTTCCACCGCCACGCCCGCGGCCTGATCCTCACCGAGCAGGGCGACCTGCTGTTCCGCACCGCGCATGACGTGTTCATGCAGCTCCAGGCGGCGCGCGCGAAACTAACCGACAGCCGCGAGCGGCCGAGCGGCGATCTCAAGATCACCACCACGCCCGGCGTCGGCATCAATTGGCTGATCCCGCGGCTCGGCGAATTCACCGCGCTCTATCCCGAGATTCGCATCTCGCTGATCGTCACCGACGAGGAGCTCGACCTGTCGATGCGCGAGGCGGACGTTGCGATCCGCACCCGCAAGCCGACGCAGCCGGACCTCATCCAGCGCAAGCTGTTCGCGATGGGCTTCCACGCCTATTGCTCGCCGGAATACATCAAGCGCTTCGGCACGCCGCGCACGCTGGAAGAACTCGACTCGCACCGCATCATCACGCTCTCCGACGGCACCTTCGCGCCGCACTTGCAGAACCGCAACTGGCTGATCGAAGCCGGGCGCAACGGCTCGGGTCCGCGCGAAGCCTATTTCAAGGTCAACAACATCCTCGGCCTCGTGCGCGCCTGCCAGCAGGGCCTCGGCATCGCGGCGCTGCCCGACTATCTCGTCGAGGAACAGAGCAAGCTTGTGCAGCTCTTCGGTGAATCGGATTCGATCCAGCTCGACACGTATTTCGTCTATCCCGAGGAGCTGAAGACGGTCGCGCGCGTGCAGGTGTTCCGCGACTTCGTGGTGAGCAAGGCGCAGCGCTGGCCGTCCTGATTTCCGCATGACTGACATGCGACCTGGACGGTTGCTGCATGGCGTGAGGCGAGCCCATAATGTTTCCACGCTGAACGTTCGCGTTGCGCATTTGTCCCCCTCCTCCAGTGGCGCGGAAGTTCAGTAATCCCTCTTGGAAGGTGATTGTGTCGGCCTCACGTGGCCAATACCTCAAGCCGGGCTCTCTTGGGCCCGGCTTTTTTTCATGCAAATTGGCTTTCGCCCTCCGCGTGTATTGACAGTTCCGGGCATACCCCGCATCATTTACCAATGATCACGAAGTCGTGCGCAATCGTCTCGAAAAAAGGCCCCCATCCGGGGACCTCGGTTTTCTGCGCGCGCTCATAAGCTTCGTCATCGCAGCAAATCCCGAAAACCCCGCCGCCTGGACGGGGTTTTTTCATGTGCCCTCCGTCTCAGGTCTTCCAGAGAAGGAGAAGGAACATGACCGGTTTACAAGATCATTTGCACGGGCTGTGGCTGCCGCTGGTGACACCGTTTCGCGACGGTCGTCTCGATGAGACGTCGCTGCGGCGGCTGACGCGGCATTACAGCACACAAGCCGTCGACGGCTTCATACTGGGGGCGACCTCCGGTGAGGGCATGACGCTGCGCGAGGCTGAGCTCGAGCGCCTCGTCGCTGTCGTGCGCGACGAGATGGCGGCCGGCCACCGCAAGCTACCGATCTGCCTCGGACTGTCAGGCGCGGACACTTCGCGGCTGAAGGATCGTCTCGACGAGACCGCGGACTGGCCGATCGACGGCTATCTGATCGCGAGCCCCTATTATGTGCGGCCGTCGCAGCGCGGACTCCTGGCACATTTCGAGGCGCTCGCCGATCATGCCGCCTGGCCGCTCGCACTCTACAACATCCCCTATCGCACCTCGGTCAACATCACCAACCAGACTCTGCTGCGGCTTGCCGAACACCCCAACATCGTCGGGCTGAAGGATTGCGGCGCGAACCGCGAGCAATCGATCGCGCTGCTGCGCGACAGACCCAGGGGTTTTCGCGTGCTCACCGGCGAGGATGCGAACTACTTCGAGGCGCTCACCGACGGCGCCGACGGCGGCATCGTGCTGTCGGCCCATGTCGAGACCGCGACGTTCGCTGCCGTCTATGCCGAGCTGAAGCGCGGCAACCACGATGCGGCGCTGGCACGCTGGCACGAGGTCGCCGAGCTGACGCGCCTGTTGTTCGCCGAACCGAGCCCCGCGCCGGCGAAGTACTGGCTGTGGCGATGCGGCCTGATCGACAGCCCCGAAGTGCGCCTGCCCATGGTGGAAGTCAGCAGCGAACTCGCCGCCACGCTCGATCGCGAGATCGAGCGAAGGATGCAGGTGGCGGCGTAGCGCTTTCTTTGCCTCTCCCCGCGTGCGGGGGAGTACTTGTCGTCATTCCGGGGCGCGCGCAGCGCGAGCTATGATGCGCAATTGCGCATCTGAGAATCCATTCATCCACCAACTTCGCCGAACGATGGATTCCGGGCTCGCGACTTCGTCGCGCCCCGGAATGACGGCGGAGGAGAAGGAGTGAAACGGCGCGCCCGTGGTTAACCGCTCGCGAAGAACCTTCGCGGCCGCGGCATGGCGCATCCACGGCTTTCGCGTCTGGCTGATCGGCTGACGCGGATGGTTAATCCGTGGGTAGCACCTGTGTTCAAATGCGCACTGGCTTGCCGGGCGGAATCTTAAAACATCCCGCCTATCGTTCACGTCCATAAGCGAAGAAATCGCGGGGGCGTTTGTGAATAGTCGGAATGAAGCGGTGTCACATTATGACGCCGGAGAGCAGAGCTTTACCACCGCGGACATTCTCTGGTCCGTCGGCATCTGGTCGGTGATCCTGACGCTGTCGCCGGTCATCGTGTTCTACATGCTGCTGGTGGCGTAGGGCGCGTCGTCATCGCGCTCCACTCTGTTGCTTGAGCACGATCCCTTCGGATTCGAGTCCGGATCGTGCTCTCGTCATCATCCCCGAAAAACGCAAAACGCGCAGACTGCTGCGCGTTTTTCGTCCGGGGAATGAATGATGAAAATTATGCTGCCTGCTTGTGCATTGCGCCGGATGCCGACGCTGTGCCGCGAATAGCCTTAACCGAACGCTCGATCGCCGCCCACAGCCTTGCAATTTCCTGAGCCGCACGGCTCTCGGCCTGATATTCCCGTGCACCCTCGCCATGGCTCAGCGCCATCAAGAGGTCCGAACGGTTGGTGATCTGGCCGCCCCAGACCGGAGCACGGAATTTTGCCAGCGCTTCGCGGGCGATGGTGACGATCGGGCTTTCGGACTCGTCGCGACGGGCCGGCGCCCCGTTGACCACGACCGCGTAGGGCTTGCGCGCCGCGCGGCACATCTGGATCGTTTCCTGCACCGCGTTGACGTCGAACACGCCGGGACGCGCCGGAATGATCACCATCGTCGCGTTCCTGATCGCGTCGTCGACGACGGCCGACAGATTCGGCGGCGTGTCGATCAACACCCATTCATATCCGTCGCGCTTGGCAGCGGAGACGATGCCGCTGACGGAGTTCACCGCAGCCTTGATCGGCGGCTCGTTGGTGCCACGCAGCTTGTGCCACAGCGTGAGCGAGCCCTGCGGATCCGCGTCCACGAGCATGACCTGCTTGCTCGCCTTGATCTGCGCGGCGAGATGTGCGGCCAGGGTACTCTTGCCCGAGCCGCCTTTACGCGATGCAAAAACAATAACGTTCATACCTTGGCCTCCAGTTGACCCCAGGCGGCGAAAATGAATCAGCGCGCTGATTCGGGAAAGAAATATTTACCGGCGGTTGCGTCGCAGTCATGAAATAACAAGACGTGTTGGCTTTTGAGTCACACTGCTCCGTGCGATGAGTCACAAATCGCAATGAAACGCCTTTCACCCGGGCATTCGTGCGTTTTCCAGGCAGCAATGCGGGAAAAACCGGAACGCAACCTCTCCGCGCAAACCCTTTTCCATCGCTAGCGCTGAAATCGCCGCAAGCATGCGCGCGGTGCGTGCGAACAAAAGGAGTCCGGTGGCTGTCGCGTAGCTGATGTCAGTCATTTTGACTCAGGGCTGCGAGACGATGTCACGCCTCCCGCGATCGGAGGATATCGCCGCCGCGCTCATGTCCATTCACACGCGAATGTGCACAAAGGCGCCTGAAACGCGAATGCCCGGGATGTCCAGCGCGCTTCGCGCTTTTACCCGGGCATGACGGAGTTTCACGATTGGAACGGGCGACGAAGCGCTCAGCTTGGCTCGGTCTTTTTCTTCTTGCTCGCCTTAGGAGCCGGCTTGCTGCTCTTCCTGGCGGTGTGCGGCTTGGTCGGGTTGCCGGCACGGGCCTCGCCCGGCTCCGGTCCCTGGCGGAAGTAGACCCGGCATTGCGGCGAGAGCTGCGCCTTCTTCTGGATCATGCAGGCGGTGATGGCGTCGACGTTCGGAACGAACTCGCCGCACAGCCGCATCGCGTCGGGCGAGCAGGCCTGCTGCTGTTCGGGCGTATAGGCGAAGCCAGCGCCCGGCTGGACCAGGACGGCCATGGCAATCCCGAAGGTTGCGGCAGCC
The DNA here is from genome assembly GCF_001908185.1 of Bradyrhizobium sp. AS23.2. Classification (GTDB taxonomy): domain Bacteria; phylum Pseudomonadota; class Alphaproteobacteria; order Rhizobiales; family Xanthobacteraceae; genus Bradyrhizobium. The sequence continues at coordinate 1,406 of NZ_LGHM01000018.1, read as the reverse complement.
AACGATGTTCTCAAGCGAAAGGCCGGCATCGATCCTCCCAAATGTCGAGTCGGAGGGAATAGTGGGTGAACGCCGGTTGGTTGGCAACGCGCGGAAAAGCGAAACCCGCGAGCTGTGCGCTCTGGGCAACAGGCCGGTCAGGCTGGCATCTTCTCCGCTGTCGTCACCCGCCTTGTGCGCAATTGCGCACTGGGGCGGGTGACCCAGTATTCCAGAGGCGTCTGACGTTCCCCGAGGGGCCGCGGCGTACTGGATCCCCCGCTTTCGCGGGGGATGACAGCTGTGTGTGGGGAAGACTGCGGCTAACCCTCTGGCAGAACTGGCTAGATCGGGTCCGGCGTGGGTCTCTCGTGCCCCTCCGGCAAAAAACGCGAAAACAACCCCATGCACAGTAGCCAATGAGGGCGGAAGCGACCGTTTGCGGATTTTACGAAACTCCTTTGACACGTCGGGCAAAACAGCGGCATGATGCGATCACTAGGGATGTGTGGGGTGGTCAGCGGATATCCCCTTCAGGTGAGGGTCGCATGGCCACCGTGTTGATTGTCGCGCCGGTCTTTGCCCTGATCGCGGCCGGCTATGCGGCGGTGCTGTTTCGCTTCGTCTCCGAGACCGCGCACGAGGGCATCTCCGAATTCGCCTTCAGCATCGCCATTCCCGCCCTGCTGTTCCGCACCATCGTCGTGTCGGAATTCCCCGATGTCAGCCCCTACCGGATGTGGGGCGCCTATTACGGCGCCCTCGCCATCACCTGGATCGCGGCGCTGGCGCTGTCGGCCCTGCTGCGCGAGCGGCGCGAGGACCGCGAGGACGGCGTCGTGTTCGCGATCGGCTCGGTCTACGGCAACATCGTGATGCTGGGCATTCCGCTCACGCTCTCGGCGCTTGGCAACGAGGCCGCGGGACCAATGGCGCTGATCCTGTCGGTAAACACTCCCCTGCTCTGGCTCTGCGGCATCCTGCAGATGGAGTTGGTCAGCCGCAAGCAAACCGGCTCGCCCCTGTCGGTGATCCGGCCTGTGCTGGCAGATCTCGCGCGCAATCCGCTGATGCTGGCGATCGGCTTCGGCGTCGTCTGGCGCCTCACCGGCCCCGGCCTCAATCCCGTCGTCGACAGGACGATCGAACTGCTCGCGCAGGCGGGATCGCCGGCAGCACTGATTGCGCTCGGCATCAATCTGTTTCGCTTCGAGGTCAAGGGCGAGAAGCTCGGCATCATCGTCATGAGCGCGCTAAAACTGCTGGCGATGCCGGCGGCCGCCTTCCTGCTCGCCAAGCTGTTGAACCTGCCGCCGCTTGCTGCCGGCGTGGTCGTGCTGTTCGCGGCGATGCCGACCGGCGCGAACGCGTACATCTTTGCGGTTCAGTATCAGCGGCTGGTGAACCCGGTGTCGGGCGCGGTTGCG
>NZ_LGHM01000179.1 GCF_001908185.1 Bradyrhizobium sp. AS23.2 | reverse complement strand
AGAACCCCATCAGGCGACGGCCACAGCGCCGATCCCGTACAGAAGCAGGTTCCCGGCGAGTGGATGACGCAAAAAGGGATTGACTAACTCAGGCCCGTTACAGAAGCCCGGATGGAGCGAAGCGCAATCCGGGGCGCGTCACGTTGTGATATCCCGGATTGCGCTTCGCTCCATCCGGGCTACGGACTGCCAGGTGTTACGCTTGTGCGGGACGACAGCGGTTTATGCCGAGAGATGCGGCACGGCATCGAAGCGGTTCACCACGATGTCCCGCTTGGTCTCATCCACCCGCACGGTCATGTCGAAGCGGCCGTCGTGAAGCTCTTTTGCCAGCACCTCGGAATTGCGGTGCAGCCAGCTGATGCCGGCGCCGTCGGCGGCGTCGATCGACAGGTCGAGCGTGGTGCGCTTTGTGGCGAGCCGTTGCTCGATCGCGGCGAGCAGTGCGTCGATCCCTTCGCCTGATACGGCGGAAACCAGCATCGCCGGATGATCCTCCGGCCTGCGTGCTGCGATGTTCAGAAGCTCTTCGCGCTGCTCGGCGTCGAAGCGGTCGATCTTGTTCCAGACCTCGATGATGCGGCCTGAGTCATCGGGATTGATGCCGAGCTGGCGCAGCACGGCGTCGACGTCGCTCTGCTGCGCCTCGGCATCTTCATGCGAGATGTCGCGCACATGCAGGATGACGTCCGCTTCCAGCACCTCCTCCAGCGTGGCGCGGAAAGCGGCGACGAGCTGCGTCGGCAGGTTGGAGATGAATCCGACGGTGTCCGACAGCATCGCCTTGCCGCCATGCGGCAGGGTGAGAGCGCGCAGGGTCGGATCGAGCGTCGCGAACAGCATGTCGGCGGCCTGCACGTCGGCGCGCGTCAGGCGGTTGAACAGGGTCGACTTGCCGGCATTGGTGTAGCCGACCAGCGCGACGACGCGATACGGCACGCGCTGGCGCCCCGCACGATGCAGACGCCGCGTCGCCTGTACCTTCTTCAGTTCGCTCTCGAGTTTGGAGATGCGCTCCTGGATCAGGCGACGGTCGGCTTCGATCTGCGTCTCGCCCGGACCGCCCATGAATCCGAAACCACCGCGCTGGCGCTCCAGATGGGTCCACGAACGCACCAGGCGCGAGCGCTGGTAGTTGAGATGCGCGAGCTCGACCTGGAGCGAGCCTTCCCTGGTCTTGGCGCGGCGGCCGAAGATCTCGAGGATCAGGCCGGTGCGGTCGAGCACTTTGGCGTGCCATTCTTTCTCGAGGTTGCGCTGCTGGATCGGCGACAGCGCGCAATCCATCACGACGAGGTCTACCTCCAGGCCTTTGATCAGCCCGGTGATCTCCTCGACCTTGCCCTTGCCGATGTAAGTCGCTGGCCGGATCTGGCTGATCGGCGCGATGATGGCGTCCGCAATGGCGAGATCGATCGCGCGCGCGAGGCCCGCGGCTTCGTCGAGCCGGGCCTCGGCGTCTCGCAGGACATAGCTCTCCCCCTGCGCGTCGGCATTTCCCGCACGCACTCGCAAGTAGGGGCCGATGACAAGCACCCGCCCCGTCTGCTTAGCCCCTGCCGACCGCGGACGGTCGGCATCCCCGTCGAAATTCCGGGGTTCCAATCAGATCACTCTCAAGCCGGCTGATCCTCGCCGCCTTCGAACAGCTGGATCGGAGCGCCCGGCATGATGGTCGAGATCGCATGCTTGTAGACGAGCTGCGAGTGACCGTCGCGCCGAAGCAGCAAACAGAAGTTGTCGAACCAGGTCACGATACCCTGGAGCTTCACTCCGTTGACCAGAAAGATCGTCAGTGGCGTCTTGGTTTTGCGAACGTGATTGAGGAAGGTGTCCTGTAGGTTTTGTGCGCGGTCTGCCGCCATTTTTTTTTTCTCGCTTTGAGTTTCTTGTTATTGCGCCGGTTGCGGCCCTCTTTTGTTGATTTGGGGCCTCGTCCGGTTGCCGTTCCTCATGAGATCCCCCTCGGAAGGAACAGCATTACAATTAGAGGACAGGTCGGCTTATTAGGCAAGCCGCTTCACGCGGCACGGCCCACCCGATTCCTCCGAAAAACTACGGAAATCGATGATTTCCCTCGCTTATCTCTTAGAGCGTTTTCGAGCGAAGTGGATACCGGTTCGCGTAAAGAAAACGCGTCAAAACAAGCATCTAGAGCCCCGTTCCGATTCCGTCGGAACGGAAAAGGCTCTAGGTGCGGCCGCGACGTCGCGGCCGTCACCCGACGCCGAGTGCCTTCAACTTTCGGTGCAACGCCGAACGTTCCATGCCAACGAACTCGGCTGTGCGAGAAATATTTCCTGAAAAACGGCTGATCTGTGCAATTAAATAGTCGCGCTCGAACACTTCGCGTGCCTCGCGCAGTGGCAGGCCCATGATGTGCTCGCCGTTGTTGCTGGTCGGCATCGCCGGCACCATCGAGCCGACGTCCTGCGGCAGCATGTCGGCGGTGATGATCACCTCCGGCCCGCCGGCAGCCAGAATCATGACTCTCTCAACGTTATTGCGAAGCTGGCGCACATTGCCCGGCCAGACATGCGACTGCAGCACCGCCATCGCGTCCTGTCCGATCTGGCGCCTGGGCAGGCCGCTACCGGCCGAGATCTGCTCCATGAAGTAGTCGATCAATTCCGGAATGTCCTCGCGCCGCTCCGAGAGCGCGGGCACGCGGATCGGCACCACCGAGAGCCGATGATAGAGGTCCTCGCGGAAATGGCCGGCCGCGATCTCCTCTTCGAGATTGCGCGCGGTGGAGGAGATGATGCGGACGTCGACCTGCACCTTGGCGGTGCCGCCGACGCGCTGGAAGGACTGCTCGACCAGCACGCGCAGGATCTTGTTCTGGGTCTCGCGCGGCATGTCCGCGATCTCGTCAATGAACAGCGTGCCGCCATGCGCTTCCTCGAGCGCGCCCGGCTTGCGCGGCTGCTCACCGTTGGACTGCTCGACGCCGAACAGCTCATGCTCCATCCGGTCCGGTGTAATCGCGGCGGCGTTGATGACGACGAACGGGCCGTCCGCGCGGCCCGAGGCCGTATGCAACGTGCGCGCGGTCAGCTCCTTGCCGGCGCCGGCGGGGCCGACAATCAGGATGCGGCTGTTGGCCTTCGCCGCGCGCTCGATGGTCTGGCGCAGCTGGTTCATGCTGGGCGAGCGGCCGACGAGCTGGCTGGCGCTCGGCGCGAGCTGCTTCAGCTCCTTCACCTCGCGCTTGAGCCGCGAGTTCTCCAGCGCGCGGGTCGCGACCAGGATAAGGCGGTCGGCCTTGAATGGCTTCTCGATGAAGTCGTAGGCACCGCGCTTGATCGCGGCGACCGCGGTCTCGATGTTGCCGTGGCCGGAGATCATCACGACCGGCAGATCGGCGTTGTCCTTCTTGACCTGCTCCAGCAGCTGCAAGCCGTCGAGCTTCGAGCCCTGCAGCCAGATGTCGAGGAACACCAGGTGCGGCCTGCGGTTGGCGATCTCCGCCAGCGCCGAGTCGCTGTCGCGTGCGGTCCTGGTGACGAACCCCTCGTCCTCCAGAATGCCCGCAACGAGATCCCGAATATCGGCCTCATCATCGACAATCAGAATTTCACTTGCCATGGGTCGCGCCTGTCTTGTCAGCTGCCTGTTGAGGCTTCGATTTTCGTTGAATCATTGGTCTTTTCAGCCGGCTCTTTGGTTTCAGCGGCCGGCTCTTTTGTTTCCTGGTCCTTGACCGCATCCTTGACCGTATCCTTGGCCGCCGGTGCTGCCTCGGCCGTCTCGGCCTTCGCAGGATGGCCTGACATCGCAAAGCGCATCCGCATCCAGGCGCCGCGCTGGCCTTCGCGGAAATCGGAAGCGTCTTTCAGTTCGATGCGCCCGCCATGGTCTTCCAGCACGCGGCCAACGATCGCCAGACCAAGGCCGGTGCCCTTGGCCCGCGTTGTGACGTACGGCTCAAGCAGGCGCGAGCGTGCGACCTTGGGCAGGCCGATGCCGTTGTCGATGACGTCGATCAGCACGTCCTCGCCCTCGCGCGACACGACGACGTCGATACGTCCCTTGCCAAGCTCCTCCGGCGGGACCTGCTCGATCGCCTCGGTGGCGTTCTTGACGATATTGGTGACCGCCTGGGAGATCAGCCGCCGGTCGAACTGGGCGCGGAGCGGATCCACCTTGAACTCCGCCTCGATATCGATCTCGGGGTGGGCGACCTTCATCAGGAACACCGCCTGCCGCACGGTGTCGGCGACGTCCTCGCCCTCCATCACGGGCTTCGGCATCCGCGCAAAGCGCGAGAACTCGTCGACCATGCGGCGGATGTCGTCGACCTGACGTACGATGGTGTCGGTGCACTGGTCGAATATCTGCTTGTCCTTGACCTCGGTGATGGTCTTGCCGAACTTGCGGCGGATGCGCTCGGCCGAAAGCTGAATCGGCGTCAGCGGGTTCTTGATCTCGTGGGCGATGCGGCGTGCCACGTCGCCCCAGGCCGAGGTGCGCTGCGCCGATACGAGCTCGGTGATATCGTCGAGCGTGATGATGTAGCTGTCGCGCGGCTGGCTGGTCTTCTCGGCGCTGACGCGGACCGAGAGATTGCGCTCGGTACCGTCGCGGGTGATCGTGATCTGGCCCTGCACCAGGCGCTGGGTCCCTTCGCGCGCCGTCTTCATCATCTCGTCGAGCTCGGGCAGCACGTCTGACAGCGGATGGCCGAGTGTTTCGGACTCGGCGTGACCGATCAGCTTCTCGGCCGAGCGGTTGAGGATGCCGACGCTCCCCGATGCGTCGACTCCGATGATGCCGGCGCTTGCCGAGGACAGCACGGCCTCGATGAAGCGTCGGCGACTGTCGATGAGATCGCTGGCGTTGACGAGCTCGTCGCGCTGGCTGCGCAATTCCTGCGTCATCTTGTTGAAGGTCTCACCCAGCTGGGCGAGGTCGCCTTCCGACTGATGCACGGGCACCTGGACGTGCAGGTCGCCGGTCGAGACCGTGTGAGCCGCGTTCATCAGCCGCCGGATCGGCGATACCAGCGAGTTGGCGAAATTCAGGCCGATCAGCACCGAAGCCATCAGGATGGTCAGCGCGATCACCGCGAACATCAGCGCGAAGGCGACCTGGATACCGAGCCGCCGCGACTCGATCTGGGCGTATTCGGCGACGCTGACCTCGGTCTGCTTGAGCTGGTTGACGACGTTCGGATCGAGCGGCCGCGCGACATAGAGGAAGGTGTCGTTGAAGGCACGCAGGCGGATCACCGCGGCGACGAAGCTGGCATCCGGCAGCACCGCGATCTCGGGCTCGGACTCGTTGACGTTGCTAAGGAAGTCCGGCGCCGGCGGCGAATAGGCCAGCCGCATGCCGGTATCGGCCGATTCCAGGATGTTGGTGTTCTTGTCGATGATCATCGCCCCCGGCAAATTGCGGGAGCCGGCGCTGGCCGTCAGCAACTCGCGGAACGAGCGGCGGTCCTGGTCGTAGAGCGGCCGGGCATGCGCGATGTCGTTGGCCATGCCGAGAATATCGCCGCGGATCAATTGCGCGTGGTCCTGCATATAGGCCCGCGCGATCGTCAGCGAATTCTGGATCACCTCCTTGGTCGGCCCGGAGAACAACCGGTCGAGACCGCGCTCGATGGTGACGTTGGCAACGACGGCAACCAGCACCGCCGGCAGCACCGCCACGATCGAGAACAGGCTGACGATCTGGACATGAAGGCGCGCCGCCGCCCGTCCCCGCCGGCGGGCCAGGATCAGCTGCCAGAGCTCGCGAATGATGATCCCGACCAGGAGCAGGATCGTGCCGGCATTGATCAGATAGAACGTGCGGACGACCTCGGGCGTCGGTTCGATCGTCGTGAGGCCGGTCAGCACCAGGAAGGTCAGGCAGGCCGACAGCAGCGCCAGCGCCACGGCAAAGGGGGCCAGCCAGCGTCGCGCCGACCAACGCCGGGGCTCTTCCGCTGGGGCCGTGTCGAAGTGTGCGGCCGAGGTATCTGCGCTGGTCATTCCGGCAATGGTGGTGCTGAAAACGGGTCCGCGGCGGGCGGCTAGTGATGTATTCGTACCACATTGTTGCCGAGACGCGACAGTATCAAATAGCCATGTAATCTCAATTACTTACATATTTCAACTTCTTCTTTTGGCCATGTTTTACGAAACTGCGGGGTCGAGATTCGGCGGCCGTTCGTACGGTCTGTCCGCCGCGAATGGCGTCTGCGAGTTCCGTCCCCGTCAGGATGACTCGCGTTCTGGATAGGCCGCGGTGAGAGACGAGCCGCGTGCCCCTCGCCCCCTATCGCCGCGGGCCGCGTTTCAGCTCTTCGGGCCGAACAGGCCGCCCGCTGCCTTCATCGCGGACTCGCCCATGGTTCGGGCCTGGTCGGTCAGCGTCCGCATCTGGTCCTGGAAGAACTCGCCCTGAAGCTTGAGCGCGTCCTGCATGTCCTTGGCATGGATCAGCTTGTCGCCGAGATCGAAGCTCGCGGAGACGTTGCGCTCCATGAAGCTGCAGAACTCCTTGGCCTGGTTCGCGATCGGCAGCGACGATGAACTGAGCCCCTTCTCCAGCAACTGGAAATATTCCGCATTGGCCTTGCGCAGGCGGCCGAGCGCCTCGGTCAATGTCGCGCGTACGCTCTCAATGGATGAATTGGTCTCTGCCATGGCATATCTCCCTTCAAAGGTTTGGCGGTTACGCGGGAAGCCCTCCGAACCAGGCGCCGAAATAGCCGGCATAGAGCGCCGGCCGTTCGAGGTTCATCGAATGTCCGATGCCGGGCACGGTCACGAGGCGGCAGTCCGGCATCGCCTCGGCCATCGCGCGAAGATCGGCCGGCGGAATCCAGCCGTCCCGTTCGCCCCACAACACCAAATGCGGATGCCGCAGTTCGGGCATGCGGCCTTCGAGCTCGCGGCTTTCCCTTTCCCGCGTGAGGTTGACCGGGGTCCCGATCCAGATGCCTTCGGAGACACCAAAGGTCTGTTCGATGATGCGATCGAACAACGCCTGAATCTCGCCCAGCCCCTCGCGGAAACGCGGAACGGCGTTCGGCGCCATGCTCTCTGGCACGAATAGCGAGGACGCCGCGGTCGCCATGATCGTCCGCGTCAGTTCCTTCCTCGCCATCATCGCGCGGAAAAGGCCGAGCTGGTCGGCGTTGAAGGCCATGCCGAGCGGCGTCACCGGGTCGAGCGCGAACACCCGCCCGAAGCGCTGCGGCTGCATCAGCAGCATGCGCGCGGCGATGATGCCGCCGGTGGAATGCGTCGCCAGATGACAATAGCGGATATCCAGCGCATCGAGCGCCGCCAGCATATCCTCCGCATGCTGCTGCATCGAATAGTTGGCGTAATCGGATGCGGGCTTCGGACGGTCGCTGTCGCCACAGCCACGCCAGTCGATGCCGACGACGCGGAGGCCCGACGGAAACAACGGTGCAGCGAGTTCGATCCAGTCCTTGCTGGCGAGATTGCCGTGGATGAAGACGACGGTGACGTCGCCGCATCCCCAATCCCGCCAGCCCAGCTGGACCTCACCCGCCTGCACCCTCGCCATGAGCGTTCCTACTTATTGAGACCGGCCGTCGGCGCGGCACCCGCCGGCGTTGGCGCCACCGGCAGGGCCGAGACCACGGCACCCTTGATCATGCGGTCGATGCCGAGCGGCGACGAGGTGTCGACGCTGCCCTTGGTCACGAAATCGACCACGTCGACCTGGAACTCGACCGGATTGTCGGTGTGGATGAAGTGCCCGGTCTCCGGATAGATCTTCAGGATCGGCCGGTTGCCCGCATTCGTCATGCGCGTCATGAAAGGCGAGATCACGTCGCGGCCGAGATCCGTCAGCCCGTTGAACGCGGGCGTCGGGATGAAGGGCTCCTTGTCGCCGAACGCAAGGAAGATCGGCGCCTTGATCTGGGTGAGGCGCTCATAAAGGTTCTTCGGATCGTCCTGCTGAAGCTCAGCGCCGATGGTGTAGATGTCGTAGATGAAGACGTTGCACCATTGCTCGAGCTCCTTGGGATTGCCCTTGGTCAGCCCGACGCGCTGCTCGGTGTGGAAGCGGGCGTATTCGCTGTCGCTGAAGAAGTAGCCGCTCTTGGCCGCCGAGACCGCGCCGGTCACGGGATCACGCTTCTTGAAGTAGAAGAAGTCGCGAATGTTCTGCTCGTCGCGGGCCTTCTCCGCGGCAAGGATGCCGGTCTGGTCCCAGGTCGCCTTCCACTTGTCAAAGTCATGGTCGAAGGCCGGGTCGAACAACCGCACCTTCTTGTCCTTGGCGATGGTGATGTCGCGCGGATACTCCTCGAGGCCTGATGGCGCTTCCAGTGCGAGACCCTGCACCGCGTCCGGCCAGGTCAGCGCATACCCCATCACGAACTGCCCGCCGAGCGAATGGCCGAGATAGGAGGCCTTCTTCACGCCGAGCTGGTTGACGACGAGGTCGTAGATGACCTCGCGCATGTCCTGCATGGTGCGTGCCGGGCTCTTGTCGAGATTGCCGGGCCCGGACATGCCGTAATGCGGCAGGTCGGGCACGATCACGCGAAGCCCGCTGCGCAGCGCATGCTGCATGATGTTGCCGTAGTGCCCGCCGAATGCACCCTTGCCGTGGATGATGACAAGCACCTTCGGATCCTTGTCGGTGCCGTTATATTCATCCATGTAGCCGATCTGCCAGGAATTGCCGCTCTTGTCCTTGGCGTTGGCGAATTTGACCGGATAGGGATAGGTCACGAAATCCTTCCAGAAGGACTTCTTTGGATCAATGTTCTCGGCAACGCCGGGGACACGGAAATTTTTGTCGACGAACTTATCCGCGCGGTCGAGGCTTGCGACGTCATCCATGAAGGCGACGAACTTCGGATCGTTCTTTCGATTGTTGATGAGCGGAAACACGCCGTAATGGGCAACCGGGCTTTCCTCGGCGATGAGGTCTGCTCCGGGCACGCGATCGACAGCTTGCTGGGCCAGCTTGAAATTCAGCCAGAGGTCATTGGTGATGTGCATCACCAGCGTGCGCGCGCGGATGCGGCCGAGATAGGCATTGATGTTGTGGATCTCTCCGACCCGGTTACGCCAGACGAGGTCGACCGCGTCATAGAGCTTGGCGCGGTTGGTGACGTTCAACCCGGCCTTCTCGTTCGGCGGATCCCAGTAGAAAATCTCCGGCTGGACTGCGGCGAAATTCTGGGTCGTGCGATAGCCGAAATCGTACCCCGTCATTCCCAGAATGGACCAGCCGAACGCAACGCCCGGCACGGGGTGCTTCTCCTTGGGCATCTTGTAGTAATCGCCGTTCGTAGCCTGCCACACAGGGTCGGACTCGATGGCCGCCGTCATCATCTGGAAGGTCCAGTTGCCGACGGGATCTCCGGCATCCGACTGCGTTGTGCCGCCGATCGGCATCAGCGCGTTGATGAACTCCGGATGCATCACGCCCCAGACATAGGTCTGCGTGCCGCCCATAGAGACGCCGGTTATCAGCGCGACGCGCGCGACCTTCAGCTCGTCGCGCAGCAGGCGGTAGTTTGCCTGCACCATGTCGTAGTAGCTGTATTGCGGAAACTTGATGCCGAGACCGTCGGACGGCTTGCTCGCACCCCACGTGCCGAGCGGATCGACTATGATGACGTAGTAGCGGTTGGTGTCGATCGGCCGTCCCGGGCCGATGATGGGAACGCCGCCTGACAGGGGCGCGCCTTTGACCCACTGCTCATACATGTCGGTGGAGTCGCCGGAATAATAGGAATTGATCACGACCGCATTCATGATTTCCCCGGCAGCATTGCGTCGCGCATTGCCGATCGCAATATATGCGGTACGCAGCTTGCCCGCCCCCAGGGATTCCAGCGTTACACCGCCCTCCCCGCCGTTCTCCCATCTGGACGGGTCGGACAGATCGTACTTCCCGCCGATGCGGAAGTTCGCGATCTCATAGGTTTTCTTGAGACCGTCATGCTGCATCTGCGACGAGCGGCGCGTGAACGGCTGCGCGACCGCAAGCGCTGTGCCGACCAGCAACAAGATCAGGCTGACGAAACAATGCTTGAGCGCATTTCCCCCGGTCATGACGGGCTCCTCCTGGCGGTATTTTGCGTGAACGCTAGTTAGAGTGCGTTGGGGAGGTTTGATTTAGCTCAATGGAATCCTCACGCCTCGCGTCGAGGATCGCGGCCATCATCACGCTGGCCGGTCCCCGCAATGCCTTTCCTCAGTCATGGCTCATACCGGATCCGCTATGAGCTCGATGGGCCGACCGACGCGCCCGCCTATGTGCTGGTCAACGGACTGACACAATATTCCGAGCTCTGGGGCGCCTATCGCGACGCGCTGATCGCGCGACGCTTTCGGGTTGCGACATTCGACCTGCTCGGCCAGGGCGCCTCCGACAAGCCTGCACTGTTCATCAATCAGGACGACCACGTCGCGGTGCTGCATCGCCTGATCGGTGAGCTTGGCGACGGCCCGATCTTCCTCAGCGGCATCAGCTTCGGTGGCCTGATCGCGCTGCGCTATGCCATCGAGCACGGCGCGCGGCTGTCGGGTCTCGTGCCGATGAGCTGCTTTGCAGAGCTTTCGCCGCAGCTGCTTCTGATAGGTAATGCCCTGCGCACGGGTCTCATCCTGGGCGGTACCGGCTATCTCCAGGATCTGCTGCTGCCGATGAACCTGTCCGACCAATGGCTGAAACCGCTCCTGGACAAGCTCGACAGCGTCAAGCGGCAGGGCTGGCTGGTCAATGACGTCTACGCGCTTCAGAACCTGATGGAGTCCTTCCTCGACTTCCAGCCGCTGACACCGGAGCTCTCTTCGATCACTGTGCCGACCATGATCCTGAACGGCGAGTTCGATTTCCTCACGCCGCGGGCGCTGCACGAGACCCTGCGTCTGGAGATTCCCAATAGCGCGCTCGTCATCATCCCAAGGGCCTATCACGCCTTCACGCTCGAGAAGGCTGCGCTTACCGCCGACCTGCTGGCGCGCTTCGCCGAGGACGTGATGGCCGGCCGCTGGCAAGGCAACAAGGCGGTGTGGATCGCGCCGGAAGATGCTGGCGGAGAATTTTCGCCGTTTCCCGCCGGCTATGATCATCTGCGCGCGATCCCAGTGCAGAGGGCCGTGACATGAGCGCGTTCTTTGGTCCGCTGGAGGCTGACGGTCGCGTTCCGCCGCACCAGCAGACGCGGGTCGCCGCGTTTCTGATCTCCGCCCACGGCGCGCTGGCGCGGCAATTCGCATTCGCCCTGCCCGCGAAGCTCGACGCCGCCTGGCAGACCGAGCTGAATGCGCAGTTCTATCGCGAGAGCGAGATCGTTTCGCTTCTCATGCGCGCGACCGCATGGGTCCCGGATCTCGCGCTCGGCCACATGGCCGTATCCTGGGAGATGGCCTGGCTTCCAGCACCGATCGAAGGCCTCGCCGATCACGCCCGCGGACAGGCGATCCAGCTCGCAACACTCGCCCATGCGATTCACGCCGGGATCCGGCCTGCGGCGCTACTGCCGACGGAAGCAAACCCGAAGGATCCTTTCGCGATGGCGCTCCGCCGCATCGAGTTCGAGAGCAGTCGGCTGTTGCAGGCGCAAATCCTGTTCCTGAAAGGACCTGACCTCCAGCCCTTCCGCGATGCCGTCAGCGCGGTGCTCGAGCGGCGGCATGCCGAGGTGCGTCGGCTCTGGCATGAGACCCTGGACAGTATTGGCGTCGCCCCGAGCTAATGATCTGATGAAAGCGACCTCCGGCAAGCCACTGGAATCGTTTCGCGGCTCGAAAGTTGCGGATTGCGCCGGTTCCGCAGCGTCCCCGCCAGGACGGACGGGTTTCCACTAGGCCGGTCTTCTCGCAGGCAGACCTAGCCTGCGGGAACGGTTTGGCACCGCCGCGGCTTAACCGAAATGGATAGGTTCTTCCTCGCGATCATGATTTCCGCCGTTCTGCTGCTGATCGTGGCCTCAGACCTGCTGGTCAACGGCCCCGGCCTGCAGGAGCCGTCGGCGGACGTCGCCCGCGTGCTGCCGTCCGCGGGGCGGCTTGCCAGATGAACGTGTTCCTGCAGCGGCCGAATGTCTCATCCTTTCGCAGCCGCGGAACATTTCGGCCCGATTCGGACTTCTGCTCACCGCGTCAGCCACAACGGCCAGCGCGATCCGGACAGGCTCAGCTCCGCTTTGGTAGGGGGAGCTGAGCCACCGTCCGAAAGGCTAGACCCCGCTGCGATAGACCTGGATGTCGAGATCCCGGATCTTCTTCCGCAGCGTGTTGCGGTTGAGGCCGAGCAGGTCCGCGGCCCGGATCTGGTTTCCGCGGGTGGCGGCGAGTGCGGCCGTGAGCAGTGGCACCTCGATCTCCTTGAGGATGCGGTGATAGAGGCCAGGCGGCGGCACGCCGTTCGGGAAGCCTTGGAAGTGCGAGGACAGATATGCCTCGACCGCGCCGCCGAGATTGTCGACGCCCTGCTGGACCGCAGCACCCGGGCTGACCGAGGGCGGCGCAAGCTCGCCGTCAATGACTGACGCCGTGATCACGTCCTGCGGATAGAGCGCGGCGAGGCGTCGCGCGAGGTTTTCGAGCTCGCGCACGTTGCCGGGCCAGCGGTGCTGCTTCAGCCGCTCGAGCGCCAGCGCGTCGAGCTTCTTCGGCGGCAGGCCATCCTTCTCGGCCAGAGTAAAGAAATGACGCACGAGATCGGGCAGGTCCTCGATGCGTTCCCGCAAGGGAGGCAGCCGCAGCGGCACGACGTTGAGGCGGAAGAACAGATCTTCGCGGAACAGGCCTTGCTGGATCAGGACGCGCAGATCCTTGTTGGAGGCCGCGACGATCCGCACGTCGGTCTTGATTGGGGTGCGGCCGCCGACGGTGGTGTATTCGCCCTGCTGGAGCACGCGCAGCAGGCGGGTCTGCGCTTCCATCGGCATGTCGCCGATCTCATCGAGGAACAGCGTGCCGCCCTCGGCCTGCTCGAACCGGCCCGAGGCGCGGGTGTTGGCGCCAGTGAAGGCACCGCGCTCATGGCCGAACAGTTCTGATTCGATCAGGTCGCGCGGGATCGCCGCCATGTTGACGGCGACGAACGGGCCGTTGCGGCGTTTGCCGTAATCGTGCAGTGCGCGTGCCACCAGCTCCTTGCCGGTGCCGGACTCGCCCGTGATCATCACGGTGAGGTCGGTCTGCATCAGGCGCGCCAGCACGCGGTAGATTTCCTGCATCGCCGGTGAGCGGCCGACCAGCGGGATCGCCTCCATCTCGGCGTCCTCGTCCGGCGTCGAGGTCCGCTCCTTCGGCTCGGCGAGCGCACGTCCGACGATGGCGATGAGCTCCTTCAGATCGAAGGGCTTTGGCAGATATTCGTAAGCCCCGCGCTCGGAGGCACGGATCGCCGTCATGAAAGTGTTCTGCGCGCTCATGACGATGACAGGCAGATTCGGCCGCATCTTCTTGATCCGCGGTAACAGGTCGAACGCGTTCTCGTCGGGCATCACCACGTCGGTGATGACGAGATCGCCCTCCCCCCTGGCTGACCCAGCGCCACAGCGTCGCGGCATTCCCGGTGAGCCTGACCTCATAGCCGGCGCGGGACAGTGCCTGATTGAGAACGGTGCGGATGGCGGTATCGTCATCAGCTACGAGAATGCTACCTGCGGGCATCGCTAATCCTCATTTTGCCCCCTGTGACGCAGACGACGACTTCCCGGCAGAGCCGTCGCGACTGCTGTGATCGGCATGTTTGACCGATGTGGAATACATCGGCATCAGCACGCGGAAGGTGGTCTTGCGCGGCTGAGACTCGCATTCGATGATGCCCCCGTGATCGCCGACGATCTTGGCGACCAGCGCCAGGCCCAGCCCCGAGCCGGTCTGCTTGGTGGTCACGAAGGGATCGAACAGATTGGGCAGAAGATCGTCCGGCACGCCTGGTCCATTGTCTTTCACGCAGAACTCGAGCGGCAGAGATACCCGGGATTTTTGACCGGGGACTGACAGGCGCACGCCGGGGCGGAACGCAGTGGTGAGCTGGATCTCGGCGTCGGGAACGTCGATCAGGGCTTCGGCGGCGTTTTTCACGAGATTGAGGAACACCTGGATGAGCTGGTCCTGGTTCGCCAGCACCGGCGGCAGCGAGGGATCGTAGTCCTCGATGAAGCGGATGTTGCGGGCAAAGCCGGACTGTGCCAGCCGCTTCACGTGGTCGAGCACCGAATGGATGTTGACGGGACCGCGCACCACGGGCCGCTCGTCGCCGAACACCTCCATACGATCGACCAGCGTGACGATGCGGTCAGCCTCGTCGCAGATCAGCCGCGTCAGCATGCGGTCCTCGGACGAGGCCTGCTGCTCCAGAAGCTGCGCTGCGCCGCGTATGCCGGAGAGCGGGTTCTTGATCTCGTGCGCCAGCATGGCCGCCAGCGCGATCACCGAGCGCGCGGCGCTGCGATGGGTGAGCTGGCGGTCCATCTTATCGGCGATGGTGCGCTCCTGGAGCATCACCACGATATGGCCCGGCCGCTCTGTCAGCGGGGCGACATGCAGATCGACCTGGCGGTCGCCGCCCATACGCGGCGTGCCCAGATCGACCTTGTATTCGTTGACCGGCGAGTTCGACAAGCGCACCTGATCGATCAGCGCCAGCAAGGGGCTGCCGAACGGCACCAGCTCTTTCAGAGACTGCCGTTTCAAAAACTGCGTCGAAATCTCGAAAAAGGCCTCGGTCGCGATATTGGCGGCGACGATCTTGCCGTCCGGCCCGATCATAAGCACGGGATTGGGCAGCGCATCCAGGATCGCGTCGCTGTCGGACAGTAGCGGCCGACGATGGTCAGCGGCTGAGCTCATGCAGCAGCGCTCCATGCGAAGTCGTCGAAGGCATCTTGCAGTGACTGGTGGACGAGGCGCGGATCCTCCGAGGTCAGGATCTTCTGGCGCCATCCCTTCAGCTTCTCGACCGGCGCGCCGCTCGCATCCGCTGCGACGTCGAGCGCCCAGCCGAGATGCTTTCGCGCGTGCTTGAGACCAATGCGCAGGCCGTAGAGCGCGCAGACGCCCTCATAGAGCGTGCGGACATAATGGAGCTGCGTCGCGAGCGACGGCGTGGCCTCCACTGCCCCACCCTTCAGGCGGCGGCCGATCTGGCCGGGCAGCCAAGGCTGGCCCTGCGCGCCGCGGCCGATCATCACGGCATCCGCGCCGGAAGCCCCGAGCGCCGCGCGCGCCTTTTCGTAGCACGTGATGTCGCCATTGACGACGAGTGGAATGGAGATCGCCTCGCGCACCGCCCGGATCGCGTCCCAATCGGCCTCGCCCTTGTAGAACTGGCAGCGGGTACGGCCATGCACGGTGACGAGCTTGACGCCAGCCGCCTCCGCGCGCCGCGCCAATTCGGGCGCGTTGCGGGTGCGGTCGTCCCAGCCAAGCCGCATCTTCAGCGTCACCGGCACCTTCACCGCGGCGATCGTCGCATTGATCAAGCTGACGGCATGGTCGAGATCCCGCATCAGGGCCGAGCCGGACTGGCCGCCGGTGACGTGGCGGGCCGGACAACCCATGTTGATATCGATGATGTTGGCGCCTTCGGCTTCGGCGATCCGAGCGCCTTCAGCCATCCAGTGCGTCTCGCAACCGGCCAGCTGGACCACGTGCGGGCCGATCCCGGTCGCTTCGCAGCGCAACCGCGACATCCGATGGCCGTTGGCCAGTTCATCGCTCGCAGTCATTTCGGACACGACCAGACCGGCCCCGAGCTCGGCGGCCAACCGCCGGACAGGCGAGTCGGTCACCCCCGACATCGGCGCCAAGAAAACCGGGGTGGCGACATCAATATCGCCTATTTTCAACGCTTTAGAGCCTGATACTGCCGAGCCGGTCACAGAGGTCTCGTTGACTGGGCAGGGCCTCATCGCGCCTGCCATGACCAATCTTGCGCACAATTCTTGTGCAGTCAAGTGTCATGCCTACAGTTTAGACAATTCTACAAACCTTTCAAGTGCGGTGCAGCAAAATGCTGTTTCCCACAATCCGGGGAAACCCCCTTTTTTTGCGGGCCTGCCGTGCTAGAGGCATGCCGGTCATCACCCACTCCCCGACTCTCCATTAGCAACTGAGTATTTGAGTCCTATGGCGAAATCAGATCGCACCGCAGTCGTTCTCGTCGCGGCAGGTCGCGGCCTGCGCGCAGGCGCCGGCGGCCCGAAGCAATATCGCTCGATCGGCGGCCAGCCCGTGATCTATCGCGCCATGGAAGCCTTCAGCCGCCACCCCGACGTGTTTGCGGTGCAGCCAGTGGTGAATCCCGACGATAGCGCCATGTTCACGGCAGCGGTCGAAGGACTGAGGCATGAGCCGCCGGCCAATGGCGGCGCGACGCGCCAGGCCTCGGTGCTCGCCGGCCTTGAGGCACTCGCAAAGCACAAGCCGGACATCGTCCTGATCCACGACGCCGCGCGACCCTTCGTCTCGCAGGGCCTGATCTCGCGCGCGATCGAGGCGGCAAGTCACACCGGGGCTGCGATTCCTGCCGTTCCCGTCACCGACACGATCAAGGTCACCGGCGAGAGCGGGAATGTCGAGGACACGCCGGACCGCGCGCGCTTGCGAATCGCGCAGACGCCGCAATCCTTTCGTTTCGACGTCATCCTGGAGGCGCATCGTCGCGCGGCAAAGGATGGACGCAGCGATTTCACCGACGATGCCGCGATTGCCGAATGGGCGGGATTGACGGTTGCAACCTTTGAAGGCGATGTTGCCAATATGAAGCTCACCACCCCCGAGGATTTCGTGCGCGAGGAAGCGCGCCTGGCTAGCCTGCTCGGCGACATCAGGACCGGCACGGGCTACGACGTGCACGCCTTCGGCGAGGGCGATCATGTCATGATCTGCGGCGTGCGCGTGCCGCACAGCAAGGGCTTCCTGGCGCATTCCGACGGCGATGTCGGCCTGCATGCGCTGGTCGACGCCATCCTCGGCGCGCTCGCCGACGGCGACATCGGCTCGCACTTTCCACCGAGCGACGCGAAGTGGAAGGGCGCCTCTTCCGACCAGTTCCTGAAATACGCCATCGACCGCGTCGCGCAGCGCGGCGGCCGCGTCGCCAACCTTGAAGTCACGCTGATCTGCGAGCGGCCGAAGATCGGCCCCCTGCGTGACACCATGCGCGCCCGGATCGCCGAGATTTCCGGCGTCGACATGTCCCGCGTCGCGGTGAAGGCGACGACCAGCGAGCGGCTCGGCTTCACCGGCCGCGAGGAAGGCATCGCGGCCACCGCGAGCGCCACCATCCGCCTGCCGTTTAACGAAAAGACCTGGAGCGTGTAGGATCATGGGCGGCAGCGACGCACGCGCCCTCTCCCGCTCGCTGCTCGACCTGTGCCGGATGCGCAAGCTGACGATCGCGACCGCCGAGTCCTGCACCGGCGGCCTCGTCGCCGGCGCGCTCACCGACATCCCCGGCTCGTCCGATGTGATCGACCGCGGCTTCGTCACCTATTCCAATGACGCCAAGCGCGCGATGCTCGGCGTCGAGGCCAGCACGCTTACCAACTTCGGCGCGGTCAGCAAGGAGACCGCGACCGCGATGGCGGTCGGCGCGCTGGAGCGCGCCGACGTCGACCTTGCAGTTGCCATCACCGGCATTGCCGGCCCCGGCGGCGCCACGCCCGGCAAGCCCGTCGGTCTCGTGCATTTCGCGGCCGCCGCGCGCGACGGTCGCATCATCCACCGCGAGCATCGCTTCGGCGCGATCGGCCGCACCGCCGTGCGCCAGCGCTCCGTGGTCGAGGCGCTGCGTATGCTGATGGACCTCGCCCGTGGCCCGCAGGCCCAGGTCAAGCCTCGCCGCACCGCCGCAAGCCGCCTGCGCCCGCGCGTGACTCGCTCGCCGCGCCGGCATGCGGTGAAGCGCAGGCCGCCGCGGTCGCCGCGCGGCTAGTCATCTGGAACGCAAGTTCGTCACATTATATGATGGCTCGAATCTCTGTAGAGGAGAGCGCTTGTGGCGA